>JBGQKM010000115.1:0-16749 GCA_041499515.1 Planctomycetia bacterium
ATCTTGCCGGCACGTTCCCGGACGTTAACCTTGTGCCTGACTTGCGCGATCTGGTGACCAAAGAGCTGACGATCGACCTATTCGAGCCTCCACAGCGCGAATTGATTCGCACCGAGGCAGTGCGATTGTCGGCCGAAGGAGTTAGACAACGCGACATGACTCGGTGCCTGCCAGGTGAACCGACGCAAGCGGCGATCAGTAAAGCCGTTCTTCTCCATCGCATGATGCTGTCCCGCGGCCTCGATAGCCCGTACGTCCTATTGTTCGACCCGCCCGACGACTACGGCAAGCTGCGGCGTCACAAGAATGCCCGGTACGAGTTTGGGCCACTCGAAGGCTATCAGCGGCCAACGCTGTAGCGCTACGTCGCAACTCCCCCACTTATCCACCTAAACCCCAGCGGATCCGCTGGGGTTTTTTGTTTCCGAAAAGGAGGACAACGTCGTGTCTGACAGACCGAGAAAGTCGATGCCGCTGCACACGAATGAGGACGGTCCCGTCGTTCCCGGGTCGCATCTCTATCGAGCATTGCAACACGTGGCACGAGCCATAGCTCAAAAACTAGTCCGAGACGCAGAATCGGCGGACAAGGAGCAGAACTCCGACTCCCACGATTCCAACATCGGCAATTAAGACCATCAATGCCTATCAATCCCTTTTTTTCGACGGAGACTCTATGCCCCAGCTTGTCACGTTTCACGGCCGGCCAGTCAAGCGCCGGCGCCGTTTCGCAAACAGATTGCGACTGACGTTCGTCGGCGCCATTCCTGGCGAACCAGGTAAGGTCGTTTTTGTTTCGCAAGAGGAATGGCAGCGCTTTGGCGCAGTTCGGTTCTTCCCCAAACACGAGATGCCCAACGTGCGCGCGTTGGCGGACCAGTTTGTTTCATGACATCCAACCCTTGTTCAAGGAGTTTTTCGAATGACGCAAGTTACTGCCCACAATCGCCGTACATCGAGTGCTATCCGAAAACTGGTTCGAAAACATTACTTTCAAATCGGCGCCGAGCGGCAGCCGGTCGAGCTGACTGACGTTTTCGCGATCACGTTTCGACCCAACGCACAGACCGGCTCGTTTGCCGGCAGTTTGCTACGAAGGATCGGAACGACGGCCATGATCGTTTTGTCGTATGAACCGCACCCATCCAAGCCCGATCGGCTCGTGATGCCGATTCGCGGATTTCGAGCCCAAGCGTGTTCCGACGGTTCGGTCCGTTACGGCGGCGATGCCGGTTGTTTGTTTCTATACGATGGAGCCCTGATTGGTCGAGCGCGCGCTGGCGGAAGAGCCATCAGCGCGGCTCGCAATCCGACTCTGGTCGAAACCGTCCTGCGGCTCGATAGAGCATGCAAAAGACACGTCGACCGGCGGGGTGTACTGCCGCGCGTCCCACGACTGCCCAGGATTCTGCTGGGCTTTGCGCCGAGCGAACCGCCGCAAATCGAAGACTCGCCCGCTTTGCGCCAGCTGGCCGCGCGAGAGCTGAGAATTCCAGTCGGGCGGTTGGGAGCGAACGGCAGTGTGCTGTTGGACCGCTTGCTGCGCGATATTTGGGAGCGACATCTGATTTCACCGTCAGCGCCAAGCAATCCGACCGGCAAATGGCTTGTCGATGCAGAGCTTTACACACACGCACGTCAGGCCCTGGAGATTTTTGAAGACTTTACGGACTTGGTTGGCGTCAGGACCTGGAATCCGGCGCACGGCGTCAAGTTGCCGCAAGTGGACAATCCGGCCGAGGAAGTGCTTCGTCGTCTCGAAGTCGACACGAGACAAAACTTCGATCAGTATTTGTCGGATGAATTGATCGAGAAACTGGAGTTGGCGATGCGTCAGGCCGTCGGTGTGTCCGAGGGCTATTTCACACGAGAGGAGATCTATGATGGATTGACCAATCCCGGCCGGCCGCTTGTCGGCTACTCGGCTTCTCTGGCGCATCTTCGCTCCAAGCTTGGAGTGACTTTGTCGGAATGTTGCACCGATGATGATCTACTCCAAGCGGCTCGCGATCGAGATCAGCCCTTGTTGGCCAGCGGCGCCTGCAAGATGCAGGTAGTGGCAAAACGCGATGTTGCTAGGCCGGCCGCTCTTCGATTCATGTCGGATGTTCTCCATCGGCGAATCGAAGCAGACCTGAGTGGTGACGCGTGGAAGGCCCGCTCGAAAGGCTCGTCGCGATTGTATTCCGAAGCCGGGTGAAGTGAAGCAAGAACCTCGCAACTCGCTTCCAACGACACGTAGGCCTCACCAGTATTCTGAAATAAAACGGTGCGCCGCCAAGCGGCCCGCCCAAAAAGGGCGGGCCGCTTGGCGTTTCTTTTAACTATCCGGCAGGCGTCCGGTAAGTGAACGGTCTAGCGCGACTCGGTTTCGGCATTCTATCACGGTTGTTGTTGCGACGATAAGCAAGCGACTAAAGGGATTATCGTGCATGAACCACTCTGAAAAGCGTGCGAACAGGAGGGATTCAGCGCGATGCGGATCCGGTCGCGGAACATCCCGAGAGCAGCTCACCCGGAAACCACGAGCAGCAACCCATAACGTGCGTGATAGCGTTGGTATCGTACTCGTCGCCTGAACGATAATTCTGGAAGAATCGATTGAGCCGCTCGGCGCGATCGAGATGGACACCGACGGCTTGCAGGCCGATCGACACGCCGTAGTTGGTGAATGCAAACTTCACATGCGGCAGTGTCGGCTCGCGGCAAAAGTACCCCGGCGGGTCGATCCACATCCCGTCGAGCGTGGCAAGCGATCGCTGACGGATCGTCACGGCCCAGGGCTCGCGCGGGAAAAAGTGCGATATCCAAAGCAACATGCCCAGCCCGAGGTCTTGCGTCACGTGCAATCGCGGATAGGACTGCTCGACGAGTTGTTGCATCTGCGCGATCTCACCCGATAGGGCCTCGGCATCGATGAGGCGATAAACGACCAGCCCGTGGAAGGCGTCCAGTCCTCCCAGACCGTAAGGCGGATAGGGACCGCTCAGATCTTCCAGCATTTTCCATTGCACGCCAATGCCTGGGATCACAAAACGCGGATGAATCATCCTGGCGAGCTCGATGGCCCGGTCATGGTACTTCGGCCGGACTTGCCCGAGGTGCCCCAGCGCGAACAGCCACATTGCCAGGTAGTGATAATATTGTCCATCCCTATCCGGTTCCTCGCCGATGCGGATCCCGCGAGGGCGGCCCAACACGCGGTCAACTTCGCTGACGACCCATTCCGCCTCGTCAAGAAACTGGTCGTCTCCCAACTCGTCGCGAAGCGACAGCAGCAAGACGACACCGAAGGCGTCGGTCCATAGGTATCGCAACCCATTTGGCCAGATACGCTCGTGGCGCATCCAATCGAGCTTGGCGAGAACGTAGTCGATATCGTGCAGCATCGGTCGAAGTCAGCGCAACAGGGAAAAGGGATGTTCCGGTGCAAAGCGCCGCGCATCGTCATTCGAAATCGGGTGCACCGCCTTCGTGTGATCGAACCAGATGAATTCGTCGAATTGGTGCGACAACAGCGCGTGAAAGTAGTGGCTAGCCAATTCGGTTTCGGGACGATAGACAACCCCGATCGCGCGTTCCAGTCGTGAGGCGGCCATTTCCGCGCGAAGATCGGCCCGGCGCGGCTCGCGGAGGTGTAACAAGAAAGCTTCGACGCCCGAATCGTGAAATAGGTTTTCATAGCTTCCCGGGTAGCCCGGCCGGACCGACATGGACTCAACCGGCTCGTCCCAATTGGCGGCGGCAGCGACCGTACCATGATCGGTTCCCTGGCCTATCAGATAGGCCGATTTCCCGAATCGCTGCCGGCACAAGTGGCCGACATTGATTTGGCCGCCGACACCTATTTCCGTGGCAGCCGCATCGCCTAGATGCGAGTTGTGCTCCCATATCACGGCTTTCGATTTCGCGCCATGGAAGCCCAACAGCAACTCGAGCGTGTCGAACATATGTTGATCGCGGTGATTCCACGACTCGTTGGAGCCGTAGTACATGACCCGATAATAGCGCTCGGCGTTGGCAACCAGCCGCGCATTTTGCACTGCATCCAAGAACCAGGCGCCATCGTATTGCGCGTATTGGAGACGCTGCTTCAAAAGATCCTTGAGTGTCGCCACCGCCTCGTCCTCGCATACGCGATAGCGCCCACCGACGGCAAGACGACCGTACAGCGTGGGATCACCTTCCCACGGGGTCAAGCAGCCGTAGCGTAGCCTCGCGGTCCGGGCTGCCTCGGGGTCAACTCGGTCCAGGTAGTCGAGTACGGCGCGAATCGACGTGAATACACTGTAAAGATCGAGGCCGTAGAAGGCGACACGCTTGCGCGGATCGTCAATCGATTGGTTGTATTCGCGGAGCCATTCGACGAACTCGAGGACTTCGCGATTGCGCCACATCCAGGTAGGAAATCGCGAAAATGACTCCCAGCGGTGACCGTTTGCCGGCTGCAGACGCCGCACGTACTGATCGATGCGGGCCGCGTCGGGCCAATCGGCCTCGATAGCCACAAACTGGAAGTCTCTGCGCGTGATGAGCTGCTTGGTGATCTGGGCGCGCATGCGATAAAAATCCGACGTGCCGTGTGTGGCCTCGCCGATAAGGACTAGCCGGCTATCGCCAATGCGCTCCGTGAGGGGACCGAGATCGACGTTTTCGATTTCCTGGAGTGGTTCGGCCGTCTCGCGAATTAGCGCCCGCACCAGTGTAGGCGAGCTGGCCGGCCGCCGAGAGCCGACGATTTGTTCTGCTTCCGCCTCATCTTCTTTCCACCCACCCGCGCCCACAAGTGGCACGAACCGTACGTCACACAGTTCGTCGCGGTGATATTCATTCGCGCCTATTCGCGTTACGCGAACTAGGCTTTGTAGTGCTTTTTCCTCGCCCACCGGAATGACTAACCGTCCGCCGATTGCCAACTGATCCAACAACGGGCGGGGGACTTCCGGTCCGCCCGCGGCGACGACAATCGCATCGTATGGCGCGTGTTCGGGCCAGCCAAGCGTTCCGTCACCATGCAGGACATGCACGTTGTCGTAGCCTTGCTCCCTCAGTCGTACCGCGGCCTGTTCGGCCAACTCGGCATGCCGCTCGATCGTGTAGACGTCCTGCGCAACTTTGGCGAGAACTGCCGCGGCGTAGCCGGAACCGGTTCCCACCTCAAGCACGCGATCCTGAGGCTTCAATTGAAGGGCCTCGGTCATCAGCGCCACGATATAGGGCTGAGAGATGGTTTGTCCCTTCTCGATCGGTAAGGCCCGATCCAGGTAGGCGAACTCGGCCAGTTCTGGCGGCAGAAACGCTTCGCGTGGGACCGATTCTACGGCGGCCAACACCGCCGGATCGGAAATCCCCCGGCGTTTGACTTGGTTCTCGACCAATCGTCGTCGCTGCTCGGCGAAGGTAACCATTACGTCGCTCCAGTTGCATCTTGGCTAGTCACGTCGTCCTCATTGGCCTCTCATTGCGAAGCCGGGTTCAGCGGGAACACCGCGTCGACGAGTCGTTGGCGGAGTTCGGTAGCATCGAGCGTGCTCAGGTCTTTGTCGATCGTTGCCCGCACGTGCTTGGCGGCCTGCCGGCCCAGCGCGCCCCTTAACTTCCCGAGAAAGTGGGGAGGTGCCACAAGCACGAGGTAATCGAACGAACGCTTGGCGATCGCCGTTTCCAGATAGGCGCTGAGTTGCTGGGCGAACCGTTGGACCTCGGCCTCCTTCGGCCAGGCGCGCGGCTCGAACGCGGTTCGTCGTCCGCCCTGAGCCTCGCCTTGCTGCCCTCGACCGGGAGGGCTTGTGTCTTCGATTTCTCTGGACATCTCTCGGCCTTCGGGATGCTCAAAGGCCTTTACGAGCGACCAGTCGTCCTCGCGCAGCTCGGCGGAAAACAAATTGGCCCGGCTAGCATCGCTTACCAGAATCCAGGCGGTCATGATGACGGTCTCCTTGAGGTCCGGCGAATCCATTGACTTTGAAGCATGCCTTCGAGTTATGGAAATCTTGTGCCATATCACAACTGTTCTTGATCCGTCGCGCTGATCAAGGCAGCTTCGCAGTGGACGTCCAGGAAATTGGGTCAGAACTGTGACGCCCGCCAACAACCTCGATGGGCACAATCGCACAGAGGACTGCGCACATGCGCGCTTTATCGCTGGCCGTAGCCGGAGCGACGGAGCTCCTTTGTGTGGACAGAATGGTTGGTTTGCCGGCTTATCGCCAGCACTTTGTGCTTAGTCCAATGTCCTCGGGCTCCAGGCGGCATAGTCTTTGCTCATGTCAACTCGCCGGATTCAGGCTACTGAGGACCAAAGAGGCGACGTCCAGGAGGATCAACGTCAAGACGTGAGCAACCCGAGCTCTCGCTAGGTCGCGCGACGGACATGCAGGTTGATGCGCGGCCTGACGAGTTGGTTTTGTCTTTTTCCATTCCATCCTTTTGCCAAGGAGAACTGTCGTGGCCATCGATGTGGGAAGCATCTGTCAACGTGAGCTCGATTTGATCGGGCCCGACGACAGCGTCGCAACCGCAGCAGACCGGATGCGCCAACGCACTGTCGGATCATTGATTGTGGTGGACGGCTCAAAACACCCGCTCGGCATTGTCACCGACCGCGACCTCGTAATAAGAGCGCTAGCCGACGCCAGGGATGCCGATTCGACACCCGTCAGCGAGGTGATGACCCCCGACATCATCGTCGCTACAAGCGACACGTCGATCAATTCGGCTCTGCGCTTGATGCGGGACGGACCGTTTAGGCGCTTGCCAATCGTGAATCCTGAAGGCGTGCTAATCGGTCTGGTGACGGTCGACGACATGTTGATACGGATCGGTCGTGAGTTCGGCGAAATCGGCAGCTTGATCGAGCTGGAAACGCCAGCCGCCGCCGCCTGGTTCCAATCGCCGTCGCCCAACCCGGCTTAATGAGACGCATGTTGCCAGCGTGCGAACTGTAAACCACTTCGCGGTGAATCGGCGTTCCTCGGGGCGCCTCAAAGCCCACCTACTGCGCAAGGAACAGGTGGCGATCGGCCATGGTGATCAAATTGAGCGCCGTTTCTCCAAATGTGCGGCGCAGCAACAAATTCTTGGCACTATTGCCGGCCACGATCAAATCGGCTCTCCATTCGGCGGCGTACGAAAGCAATTGATGCTTTGGCGAACCGGGGACGTATGCTTCTTCTGGCTCGAATCCGTGCTTTCGCAGATAGTCGGCGGCATCGCCAACAAGCTGTTCGGCCTCGTCGACCTGATGCTCGAAAGTGACGATCCGCAGTTGTGCTTTGGGCCAAAGCCCCAATTGCACGAACCATTTCATCGTCTTTGCCGATTCCATTGAGCCGCTGTAGGCGACAAGCACGCGGCGAATGGGCCGTGCGTCAGGGGAAACGGCCAACAGCGGTCGCACTCCCTCAGCTACCAGGCGAACGAGCACGTCGTGTGGATCATGCACGACGTCATGCTCGAAGAGGCTCTTTAATCCAAATACCATCAGGTCATGGTACCGCGCGCAGGAAGCCATGAGGTCAAATGGATTGCCTTCTTCCTGGCGAACTTCGTACTCAACGCCGGCATTGCGACAGGCCGAGGCAAATTGCTCTGCCGCCTCTTCTACATGTTCCTGCGCCACCTGCAATCGAAACTCGCGAAGCTCCCGCGCGCTGGCCGAGGCCACCAGTGGCACCGGGCCGATCCGGCTTAAGCGGCCGACATCCACCACGGTGACACCGGTTAATTCCGCTCCATGCTGTTGGGCCAGTTCAATGGATCGCGCAGTTGCAAAGGGCGTATACGGCGTTCCACCCAGACCAACCAGGATTCGCTTGATCACGCCTCTCTCCGGTGGGAGTCGAGTCAGTTCATGCAATGCGCGCAGGCCTTGCGGCAAATGCTTGAACCGTTACCGTTCCAGAATCGCCACGGCGTGCCTAAAAGCACTTGGCCTTGATTTCTTCCGCGATCAACGTCTTGATTTCCTTGACGTTGTCCTGTTCCTGTTTCTTCAATTTGCGCCACAGTGCCTGGATCGTCGGTTTGCTCTCGGCGTTGGCGATATACTGGTCGAAGCGCCATAACGCGTCCAGGCGCTTGCTCAGATCCTGAACCAAGTCGTGGTCGTGGTCGGCGCAGCCCATCGTTTCGCCGATGTGTTTGAATTCTTTTTCGGCAGCGAGTGTCATGGCAAAGTCTCCTTCCAAAAGAACTACGGATCACAAGAATCGTACTTTCGAACTTCTCTCGCGAGCCGCTGCACTGTCGGCATCTGGATTACGCGTGGCAAGCAAACTCGGCGACAGAAGGATTCTCGATTTTGCAGTAATCAGAGTACTTCATGCGGACGGCTTCGTGATGCGTATTGCCCTCGAACACGATTTGTTCGTCCTCGGCCAGTGACTTGTCGACGAGAGTCTCGGCACCATACTGCGATCCAAACGGCGACAACACTCCAAATTCGCAATCGGGACATCGTTGGCCCACCTCGGCTTCCGTGGCCAACTGAACCTGGGCACCGCCTAGAATCCGGCTCACGGCCTCAAGGTCGATACGATGTGTCGAGGGCAAAACCGCCACGATGTACCGATAGCCGTGGTTGGCCCGGAGCAACACGGCTTTGGCCACTTCCCGGCCGGGACTGCCGGTCGCTTGGGCAACATGCGCCGCGTCAAATGCTTCCCCATGAGGCACGATCTGAAAAGCGGTTCGATGTTCTTGCAAGTATTGTTTGGTGTTCATGTGTTCTAACCTTGCTTTGACGCGTTAAGGGCTTTGAGACGTCAACCCGACCGCCGGCTGCGCTGGAGCGCAGTCGGCGCGGCTTATCAGTGGAAGCGCTTAGCCCTTGACGGTAATCTTCCGGGCCTTGGCCTCCTCCGTCTTCGGCAACTTGATCGTCAGAGTTCCATTCTTGTACTGCGCGTCCACGGCGTCCTCCTTGACCTGACAGGGCAGAGTCACCGATCGGGAGAACGCTCCCACGCGACGCTCGACTCGGTGGTAGGTCTTGTCCTTTTCTTCACGCTCCTCTTTCCGTTCCCCGCTGACGGTGAGCACGTTTGCGTTGACTTGGATGTCGATGTCTTTAGCTTCCATCCCTGGAATATCCATGCGGACCTCCAGGGCGTTGTCGGATTCGGCCAAATCCAGCGACGGAGTCATGCGATCCACCGACCACAGGTCGCCTTCTTCGCCGAACGTTCGAGAGAGCAAATCTTGCATTTCCTCTCGAATGCTCTCCAGCGGCCCCCGGCGAAACCAGGGACGCAGCTTGCGAGGCTCACTTTTTGCGATTGCGGTTGCCATGACCAGCCTCCTTTGAAAAAAGATCAAGTGCCTTTGCGATGCGAACCAAGATTTCCATGTTTTGCAAGGACTCTGCCGGAGCAAACTTAATGCCACAACTTGATTGACCGCACTTCAATCGTTGACGACTTCTCAAAAGTGCCCATGTGTCGAACCGATTGCGATCGCAATGGGTCCGCAGTCCGTGCTAAGCTGTCAAGCGACGACGGATTGTTGTGCGTAATCGCTCGCGCGACGTCGCAATGCGGCGCACCATCCATGCGAGCGAAAGGAGTCGACTATGCAAGGTGATGGTGCCGGCCCAGAATCCGTACGGTGCTGGCTTGAGGCCCCTTGTCGCCCAGCTCTTCGGCGAACGTCACCTCGGTTCCAATCGCCAGGGCGTCGAACTTGCTGTCCAGCACGCTGTTGGCGTGGAAGTAAACCTCGCGCCCGTCTGACGTTTCAATGAAGCCATAGCCGTCCTGCAGAAACACTTTGCTGATGCGTCCGTGGGGAGAAACGTCATGCTGCTTGACATCCTGGCGTTGGCGACGAACGTACTCCTCCAGCTTTCGCGCCGCCGACTCGAAGGCGTCTCGAATCGCAACGTTGAAGTCCTTGTAATGTGGGTCATGTTCAGCCGGTTCATTCACGACCGCGATCTCTTCCCCCGGCACTTTGATATCGACACGCACCTGATAGACATTTCCGAACTCGTGATGCCGGTGCGGAACGTCGACGACCACGCGACAGCTCATGATGCGGTCGCAGAACTCGTCGAGCTGAGCGGCTTCTTCTCGGATGCGATTCTCGACTGATTCCGAGCGATCGACATTGTGGAAGCTGATCTGCAACGGGAGTTTCATGGATTGACCCCCAAATGGTCGGCGTTCAGTGCGATTTCAGGTCCACAGAGAGCGAATATCCGGGGGCAGCGAGCCCTTGATCTTTTCGACTTCTCCTGGCGTGATGTGCTTCGCCAGCACTTGGAAAACGGCTTGAGTGACTCGTCCGTCGTTGCGATTTTCCTCGGAGCACTCGGCGGCCACACGCGCCAAGAATTCCGACTTCTTGCGGTCCGCAAGGGGCTTGCCGGATGGATGGTAGCCCTCGTAGTAGAACCCACGGACCAACATTGGAAGCTGTGCCGCCAAATGCGACGCCTCGTCGGCGCTCATGCGATCGCGCAAAGCATGGAGCACCGCCCGCAGCGCCACGTAGGCCCGTTGTTTGTCTCGCCAACCGAGCCGCTCCATCAGGTCGTTCAACCAAGTATGGGTGATTTCGATCGTGTGTTCGAAGGTACTCAGAGTATCCTGGGCCATGGGTGATGCTCCCATCTTGAGGATTAGCGGCTGCCCTCCTGTGCCACAAC
The DNA here is from genome assembly GCA_041499515.1 of Planctomycetia bacterium. GTDB lineage: Bacteria > Planctomycetota > Planctomycetia > Pirellulales > PALSA-1355 > PALSA-1355. Next base: position 10,649 of record JBGQKM010000115.1, read on the forward strand.
AAGTTCTAAGGGAAGGCCGCAACACACACAGCACGCCACGTGCCAACGTTGGAGTTCTCACGCTTTCCGTTCGGGCCGCCAACTGCTTCAACCGGGAATCGAGCCAGAACGGGCTCGTGGATTGACGGAGCTGTGTTTGAAAAAAATTCCTTGACCGTCGCAAAGCACCAGTGGGCCTGTGCGGCCATGCACACGGACTGCGCCGTATCGCACTTACGCGACTCATGCGAGGATCAGCCAGCTAGGTTGATTGCCCATGTTTTCTGCGGAAGGCCTGTCGCCATTCCCATCGACCCTCACCGATTCGTGAGATTGGCACGGGTAATGCTGAAATTGGGGGTTGTCAAAACCGGCAGCCGGCTACTTACTCGGGAACGACTAACGTGGAAGCTCGGCAAATGTCCGCAGATCAGCTGCAAATCGACGATGTATTATGCGCTCGAGTGAGGAAATTCCTTGCTTTGCAGCATTTTCCGAGCTTGCGTAAATTAGGCGTGACTGCCTGCGGCGATACTGTAGTTCTCTATGGCTCCGTGCCCAGCTTTCACGACCGTCAAATGGCGGTGGCCTATTGTCAACATGTCACGGGCGTGCATCATGTTGTCGATCAACTCGTCGTGTCGGAAAGCTCCGCGGTCGTACGAGCTATTGATTGCAGTCCCGATGACCGACCCGTGCCACCAACCTTGATGACCCCCGAGGCCTAGTTGGAACAGTTTCGATCGTCATGGAAGGATTGTGACTACGCCGAAGGGTGACGTGACGGGGCCGCCGCGACGGAATCGCTGGACAATCCGTTGCCGACACGCGACTGGATCGTCGCGCGATTGACCCTCGGCGATTCATTCACCATTTTTCAGCTTGTCCAATTCGGAATCGACGGCTTCCTCGCACATTTCTTGAAACGCTGGAATCGTTCGAAGCGCTAACGCTCTGGGATAGATGATCGACGTGACCGGCGGCGCGCCATTGGTCGGAGACGGGTCGCAATCGAGATAGCCTTCCTCAATCAGCCTGTGAATGGCCGGCATGATCTGCCCAATCGACTTTCCGAGATACACGGCAATGTCCTGGACGTTCAGGTGGTAATGCCTCTCTTCGCCGTCCAGATACATCACGGCCAGGTCCAACACGTACGAAAGAATATCCCTTCCAAGCCGTGTGAGCGCGTGCTTTGCTTGATGCTCGGTGGTTGCAGGTTCCTCGTGATATGGCTGGCATTCCGAGCAAGCGTTCAAACCACCTCCCGTTTGTTCCAAAGCCCAGGAGGCAAGTTCCGCCGTATCCAACGCGCAGGCTTTGATGTGCGCCTGCGTCGTCAGGCGGGCCCGCTTGTGAGGCTTGATGATCGAGCAAGTCGCTCGATGCAGAATCAGATGATTCTTCTCAGGCCTGGCTTTGGAGTCGACGACGAACCCCTGGCGATGGCGCGAAATCCAGGAAACGTAGGCGGGGTCGTCGTTAATGATGATCAACATGGCGGCGAAAGCTCTTCGATTTTAGCTACCGGCTTGCTACGGGGATTTCGCGACCGCCTTGTGGAGCATGCTGACTTGCGCCATGACCGTGTGATGATGCCGTTTGATCCGCTCGTGGGCGTCATGTTGTTGCGTATGCTTGGCTGCCTCCTTGTCGTGAGCTTGCGCGAGGGGAATCAACTCGGTTCCGGTTTCGCCCCGTTCGTATTCGGCCAAGGCATGTTCGTGGGACGCCAACTCTTGTCCGCGCAAACGAATGGCCGCGGCGTGGACTTGCAGCGCCTTCTCATGTTCCTTGAGTGTGGCTTCGATCTCCTTAAGATCAGCCGCCGCCTTCCTGAATTCCTCCTGCCAGGCGCTGATATCGCAGCGCCACATGTCATTCTCGCTTAGCCACTGCGTGTGGTCGTGATGCATCGTCGCGTGTGTTACGGTCGCCATATGTGACCTCCAGAATTCATAAATCGCCAATACACCAGCAGTTCGGCACCCCAAGAATTGTTGCGATCCTATTCCTCACCCATCATACGATTGGCTTCTGCCCTGGGCTCCGGAATATCGGTCAGGGTGTGGGACATTGCGCAAGTCTCCCGATGCGGACGCGGTTTCTCGGCCGTCGACTATTGAACCATCACTCTTGTGTGTTTGTGCCGGCTCGGTTTTGTTTTAGCTTCCCGACGGCTCTCGCCCGCGGAAACCGTCGAAGACAGCCCGTCTGGCCGCGGGCGGACACCGTCGAGCATTCGATGCGGTACATAGTTGTGCTGAATCCATTCGCGCTCCGCATCGAGCCAGAACTCAAGCTCCCTACAGTCGGGGCTTCCGGTGTTAAGCCATTTGAAGTACGCCAATTTGTGAACCGCATCCGTGCTGGACTTCAACTCCTCTGGAGTCATTTCGAGAGTTTCCAACGTTGCACGCATGATTACAACCCTTTAGTTTGAGGAGATAAGCGACAGCGCCGAGATTTCGTCGTCGCTGCGACCGGCTGTTCCATGATGTGCAGTTGCCGTGCCAACATTGTATTGACGCGCGAAACGGTTGAACGTCCTTTTTCTCTGTCTCGAATGCCACGCCTGATCAAATCGTCACAGAGTGTAATGCTGTCGCAGCGCGCTAAATCGCCCAGCCGCAGTGCGATCACGCTCATGAGCCAGTTCGAATGTTGAACATTGTGCGATTGTAATCCGTTCTACATGGTTCCCAGCTTGAGCATTTCGCCCATTGAATTCCGCTTCGAGAGTTCGAGGTTTTGTATGTCCGGTTTAAAACTTGCTCTAAGCCAAGTTCGATGATCGAGCTCACATCATGCCCCGACCAGTTCCGAATTCCGACCGATCGGCCGGCGACACCGAGTTCGAGGCGGCTGCAACGATCGAAGTGGGAGTGGCTGTACTTGATAGAGCGCAAAAAAGTGGCCCCTTGCGGGGCCATAACGGAAAGGGGCTGATGCTTATTGTTCGCGATTGAGGTCCCGCGAGCACCCCCTTCGTGATGCAACTTGGCTAGTCACAAAGGCAGACTCGAAGAGCGAAACAAACCGCCAGAGCCTCACGCGAGCAGCAAGCTCCATTCGACAAGCGCCTCACTTTCAGCGAGAAAGCGCCAAGTCGCGCGCTCTCGACTCCGATCGGAGTCTGGAGCTTCGGAGCTCGTCCGCCCCTTTCCGTAGTGGTTGTGGAGCAATCAACGTGCCAATCGCGCACCAGGATTCAGACAAGGGTTGAGTTTCCGCTGAAATCGCTGGCGGAACCTGGTCCGTCGCAAGTGGTGTGGCTCGCCTTCGTACTGCTCACACCGAAAAAACCGGGTGATACAGACGGTTTCCCGCAGTTCGCACTCGCCGCCTCGAAACGCGGGCCCTATCGGGTCTCTGTCGATCCTCGGCTCGTTTTCCTGGTCTACGCCCCATGGAATCGGATGCCGTGTGTGCCTCATGGCGCGCGCTGCGTGCAAGAACGCACGGGCGGATAGAGACTTCCGAACGTGGGCCAGCCACCAAGGGAACGACGGCAGGCCCATTGCTGCGGTGCAAGGCAGTCGAGGATGTCGGCAACGCCGTTTTCCATCGAGGCACTTGACGATTCGGTCGAATCCTCGACTGCAAGGGCCAACCACCTACAAGGATTGTTCGGTTTGGCACACCGCTTGCCCCCGAGTGTTCCCTTGGTCGGAAGGTTCGTGAACTACGCGTGCTCCATTTTCTCAAAGGAGCTATTTATGGTCGCCCAAGTTGTGCGCGAGGACGTGCAGATTGTTGAAGAACACCTCAGTGGGCTACGGGGTACGAGAAGCATCGCGAGGGATGCATGGGTCTTCCTGGCGGGCGCGGAAGCGTTTCACACGCTGTCGCATGTCTGGCTAGGGCTGAGCGGAATGCTGCCGATGGAGATCCAGTTTCCGCCGATCACAGTCACGCGAGGTTTGAATGTATTTGCCATCGTGGTCAACGCGTTAATCACCGTGGGATTTCTATACGGAGCAAGACGCTGTACGCGGCAATCGTAGCGTTTCTGATCTCCAGCGTCGGTTGGTCGTTCTGGCATGCCCCGGCATTCCAATGGGGGGCGAATCGATGGGACGCAGATTTCCTTTCCCACTGATTCTGCAGCAGGCTCCAAGGTTCCTTACATTCGATGCCGGGGTTATAACAGGGCTTCTCGGCATCGGCGTCTACATGGCGATCTCGAGCCGCCATTGGATTGCTGCGGCGTTTCTATTTCTGGGCGTGCTGTGGGCGGCATGGTTCCCATTTCGATTGCGGCACGTGGCCAAATCGAGTCCGTCTGGGAAACGTTGACTGCGGCACGAGCGTCACGTCAACTACTTAGCGGTGCGCTAACTAATGAAGGGTGCATCAATGAGTCGTCTCAAGGACGCGTACGAATCGGCGGCAGTCGGGGATGGGTTTCCGGCACTTGTCGAGCGATTCTGGCCGTGGGATTTGGACAACCAAGGCGTCGATCTGCAGAGTGAGGTCCTGATCGTCAGTGCTAACGCGCGTATGCGCTGCGAGAGAGGTCGGCATGAAGGGCGAAGTTGCCTATCTGTATGCATTCGACGTGGCCAATGAAATCGTGACTCGCAACGTGAGCGAGATTTTGGCCACCAAGCCGGTTCCATTTGAGATTCGCACGGATCACACCTATCCCAAAGATGTCCCCCTCTATCGACCACTGACGGTCGAAGTGCCCGCCACCGATGTTTTGCTGCGCGGCCAGGCCGTGCGGCTGATCGTCCGCGTATACGACGTGGGAGTCGTATCGATTTCAGCGCGTGCTAGTTTCCATGCCGACAGTCTGGCCGACATTCTGCCGTTCCACAGACCAATTCTTGACGACGGGAGGCATCTGGACCAGGTCGTGCGGCAGTTGTGCCGAGACGTTTTCCAAAGCCTGGTGGACTCCTTGATCGAAGCTTCGCCGCCAACCGATCCCGAGGCCTATACGGTCTTCTGCCTGACGGACGTCGGCGCACAGATGCAAGCGTCGCAATGGGTCGCCTCGAACGAACGGGGTGTTGCCGAACTGCTTTCGGAAGCGGCTCCTGGCATGTTAAGCGAGATGCAAATCGCCGAAGTGCTACGCGTCCAGAAGTCCTACTCCACGTCCGACAGAGTTGTGATCGATTGGGACGCCGCGCTGGTCATTGACGTCACGGGCTACGTGGACGATGTGTTGTACGTGCTGGAACTGGCCAACCTTCAGTTGGAGGAGTATCGCATGATGGACCAACGTCTCGACCGGTATTTGGATCGGGCCTACGACGATCTAAAAAACCGGCGATTTGGGTTATTCGGCAGGTACACCGAGACCTTGAGCAGGCTTCGCTTGTTTCAAGTGGACGTCGCCAAACTCAACGACGAAGTTACGCACATCACTAAGTTCGTCGGGGACTGGTATTTGGCCCGAGTCTACCTGGGGACTTCCGAGCGATTCCATCTCAACGCCTGGCGGCATAGCGTCGAAGATCGCCTGAGCGAACTGGACAAGTTGTACACGGTCGTGAACTCCGACATCAACAATCGTCGTATGTTTGTGCTCGAAGTCTTGATCGTGATTCTGTTTGCCATTGATCTACTGATCCTCGCCATCAAGTAATCTTCGCGTATTTCCGTCGTGCTGCACATCGCTCGGCGCTAGTTTGCGCGGCGGCATGTCGCCCACGATAAGTTCGATCATCCTCCTCGCGCTTGTCTTTGTGGTAAGTCTGCTGGTCTTGCGAGAGGATTTGCCAGGTCTTTTCCAGATCACGGTCACTTTGATTGGATTGGCCGCCGCAGACTATATGGGGAGAGCCGTCGCGATTGTTTGGGCCGGACGTGCCGCAAACCAGAGACCGTAGGCCTGTGCGTTGAGTCTGCATCGGCAAAGAGGGTACAAACGGCACGCAATTGAGAAACATCGAAAGGCTTTCTTGTGGCATCAAGGCGAACACGAGCCATCATGTGTGGTATCAGGCAATCTTCTTAGCGGCAAGAAGTAATGTCGGATCGGAGGCGGGGCCAATGTCGAACCCATTTCGGTTGAACACGCGAATCATGCGGGAATTCGTACGGCCTATGACGGCGTATATTTCATGAACTTGGCTGCGATCAACATTCTTCACGCAATAGGCGGTTAG
>JBGQKM010000116.1:0-16722 GCA_041499515.1 Planctomycetia bacterium
CCCAATCGACGGCCGGCGAGGCCCTGCGCGGCCAGATCGCGCAATGGGAAACGCGGATCAAGGAAATTCGCAAACAGGTGCCCTCGACGCCCATCATGCGTGAATTGCCGGCCGACAAGCGGCGCGTGACCCAGACGATGATCAAGGGCAACTTTCGCGTGCCGGGCGAGACGGTCGAGCCGGCGTTGCCCGCGTCGTTTCATACGCTGCCCGCCGCGGCGCCCATGAATCGGCTGGGGCTGGCGCAATGGCTGATGGATCGCGAAAACCCGTTGACGGCGCGCGTGGCGGTGAATCGGTTGTGGGCCCAGTTGTTTGGCGCCGGCATCGTGGTCACCGAAGAAGATTTCGGCACGCAAGGCCTGCCCCCCACGCATCCCGAGCTGCTCGATTGGCTGGCCGTTGAACTGATGGACAACGGCTGGGACCTCAAGGACATCCTGCGGCAGATCGTCAGTTCGGCCACGTACCGTCAATCGTCGAGTCCGGCGCCTGAAGTCTTGCAGCAGGATCCGAACAATCGCCTGTTGGCATCCGGACCGCGTTTTCGGCTGGAGGCCGAGATGGTGCGCGACCAGGCGTTGGCCATCAGCGGTCTGTTGAGTCGCAAGCAAGGCGGGGCGCCGGTCTATCCGCCGCAACCGCCCGGTTTGTGGCGGGCGGCCTTCAATGGCGAGCGCACCTGGCCGACCAGCAGCGGTGACGACCGGTATCGTCGCGGGCTGTACACTTACTGGCGTCGCACGGTGCCGTATCCGTCGATGGCCGCGTTCGACGCTCCCAGCCGCGAGATTTGCACGATGCGGCGGATCTCGACCAATACGCCGCTGCAAGCGTTCGTGACCCTCAACGATCCGGTGTACGTCGAGGCCGCGCAAGGATTGGCGCGACGCATTGTCAACCAAGGCGGGTCGACGGTCGAGGAGCGGTGCGCATTCGTGTTGCGACTGGCGCTTGCCCGACCGCCGCAAACGGAACAGGTCGAGCGATTGACGGCCCTGTATCGCAGCGAACTGGACCATTATCGACAAGACGCGAAAGCGGCGGTGGAAATCGCCACCGAGCCGTTGGGCCCTGCCCTGGCCGGCTGCGACGTCGGCGAACTGGCCGCGTGGACCGTGGTCTCCAACGTGATATTGAATTTGGACGGCGTGTTGACCAAACGTTAGTGACGCGAGGAGTTCGCCATGAATTTGCACCTGCAAACTACCCAGGCGTTGACGCGGCGCCATTTTTTCAACGAGTGCCAACTGGGCGTCGGCGCGATGGCGCTGGCCTCATTGCTAAAGCGCGACGCTCACTCCGAGCAGACCACCGAACCCGCCAACCCGTTGGCCGCCAGGCCAGCCCAGTTCGCACCGCGGGCCAAATCGGTGATTTATTTGCACATGTCCGGCGGGCCGCCGCAGGAGGATCTGTTCGACTGGAAGCCCAAGCTGGTCGAGCACAACATGCAGCCCTGTCCCGACGAGTTGCTCAAGGATCAGCGGTTCGCATTCATCAAGGGGCATCCGAAACTGCTGGGCACGCCCCACAAATTCGCCCAGTACGGGCCCGGCGGCGCGTGGATCTCCGAGCTGTTGCCCAATATGGCCAGCATCGCCGGCGACATCGCGATCATCAAGTCGATGGTCACCGACCAGTTCAACCACGCGCCGGCCGAGCTGTTTCTGCACACCGGATTGGCCCGCGCGGGGGGCGCGTCGATTGGCTCGTGGGCCACGTACGGGCTGGGCTCTGAAAGCCAGGATTTGCCGGCCTTTGTCGTGCTCTTGAGCGGAGGCACTGATCCCAGCGGCGGCAAGAGCGTCTGGGGCAGCGGCTTTCTGCCCTCGGTCTACCAGGGCGTGCAATGCCGCAGCGAGGGAGAGCCAATTCTGTACGTATCGGATCCCAAGGGCATGTCGCGCGCCGTGCGACGCCGCAGCCTCGATGCGCTACGCAGCCTGAACGAATTCGAGCTGAAGCAATTTGGCGATCCAGAGACGCTCACGCGCATCGCTCAATACGAGCTGGCATACCGCATGCAAATGTCGGTGCCCAGCGTGATGGACATCTCGCAAGAGCCAAAACACGCGATCGAAGCCTACGGCGCGCAGCCCGGCGCGGCGTCGTTCGCCAACAACTGCCTGCAGGCCCGCCGGCTGGTGGAACGCGGCGTGCGCTACGTGCAATTGTTCGATTGGGGCTGGGACATCCACGGCACCGCGGCGGACAACGACATCGTCACCGGTTTGCCGAAGAAGTGCAAAGAGGTCGATCGACCGGTCGCGGCGCTGGTCAACGACCTCAAGCAGCGTGGTCTGCTCGACGAGACGCTGGTGGTTTGGGGGGGCGAGTTTGGCCGCACGCCGATGAACGAAGAGCGGGGCGGTTCGAAGTTTCTCGGCCGCGATCACCATCCGCACTGCTTCACGATCTGGATGGCCGGCGGCGGCATCCGGCCGGGCATGGTCCTGGGTGAGACCGATGACTTCAGCTATTTCGTCACGCGGGACAGAATGCCCGTGTTCGACCTGCAGGCCACGATCCTGCACCTGCTGGGCCTCGATCCGCACCAGCTCCATTACAAATACCAGGGCCTGAACCAGCGGCTCATCGGCCCCACCGACGAACCGCGCGTGCGGCACGAGCTGTTGGCCTAATGCGGCCGGCCCCTTTGCTAGCGTTCTGGGTCCTGGTTTGCGAGGTTACGGCCCCTGGGGATTCGGTCTAGGCCGTTTGGGTCGTTTCGGCTATGATTCTGCGACTCGCGATCAGACACACTTGGACCTGATGGCTCCGTCGTTGAGCAATCGGTCGTAGTAAAAGGGGCACACTGAAATGAACGTTCGTCTGATTCTCGCCGTGGCCGTGGCAGTCATCGCAACCCAGGTCAACGCCCAGGATAAAGGCGGCAGGCGGGGAGAGCTCAAGAGCCTGCGCGACAAGGCCAGCTATAGTTTCGGCATGACCATGGGCAGCAGCCTCAAGAAGCAAGGCGTCGACATCGATCTCGACTTGCTCGTGCAGGGTCTACGCGAGGCGACCGGCAACGGAAAGCTGATGCTTACCGAACAAGAGGCTATGGAGGCCATGGAGGCCTTCGAAAAGGAAGTCACCGCCAAACGCGCGCAAGACGCCAAGAAGTTTCTGGTCGAAAACAAGAAGCGACCCGGCGTGAAAACGACCGACAGCGGGCTGCAATACAAGATTCTCAAAGCTGGCAAGGGCGTCAGGCCCAAGGCCACCGACGTCGTGACCGTGACCTATCGCGCTAGTTTCGTGAATGGCGCGGAGTTCGAAAACAGCGGAAACACGCCCTTTACCACCCCGGTGAATGGAGTGATCGAGGGCTGGAAGGAAGCCCTGCAATTGATGGACGTCGGCGCCAAGTGGCAATTGTTCATTCCGCCCGACTTGGCCTACGGCGCCGAAGGCTCGCCACCCACGATCGGCCCCAATACTACCCTGGTATTCGAATTGGAATTGCTGAGCATCGCCAAGCCCGGGACCGCAAAGAAGGGCCCGCCGGTGGAAGAGCGCTAGGGGGCACACGGCGATGACATGCTAGTTGCCCGATTGATCGGGATCGGTCGGCGGCATGGGCGTCTCGTCGGCCGACGGCGGAATGTCAGGCTCTAAACTGACCGGGGCGATTTCAACGGTGTGCACGCGCCCGACCGATTCGATTTCCAGCACGAGCGGTGCCGGCGCCCCGATGGTCAACTTTCGGAATTCGTCGCTGGTGGCGAAGTCCTGCCCGCAGATTCGATGAATGCGGTCGTTGATTTTCAGGCCGGCCAGATCGGCCGGCGAGCCGGGCGTCAGGCAGTTGATGATCACGCAACCCGGCTCGGCGTCATCGGTGCGCCAGGAAATTCCCAGCCGGACCGGTTCGCCCGGCAATTCGAGCGTCAAATCATGGGGCGCCGCCTCGCCTGGCCGCTGGACCGTCACCGCCACGGGGTTTTTCGCCGCCAGGACGGTGACGCGCAGTTGGGCCACATCGTGGATCTCTCGATGAGCGAACGTCTGCAGACGATCTCCGGCGCGCAGGCCCCCTTTGTCGGCCGCCGCGCCGGGAGTGACCCCGGTCACCACGATCGTGCCCGTTTTGGCCGCCTGTTCGTCCCAGCGAATGCCCAATCGACCCGGCGGAGGCGGCAGCTCGCGCTCGCTGAGCCGTTGATCGCCGCGCGATTCCAGCCGCGCTCGCTGACGAAAGCCGTCCAGGCTCGATGCGTCGGCCAGTTCGACCAGCGTGCCGAACATCAGTTGTGCGACCTGCTTGAGTCCTTCGTTGTTGATCTTGTCCGCGTCGTCGCTCGGCCGGTGATAATCCTCGTGCATGCCGGTGTGCATCATCACGATCGGAATGTCGTGGGAATAAAACGTGTAATGATCGCTGTCGGCCTTCAGGTCCCAATTGAAATCCAACGAGAGCTGGGCCACGTCGTTTTGACGGCTGATCAGCCGCCGCAGCCCCCGGCTGGTGCGCGCTCCGTAGACCTCGAGGCGCGCGTGGCGCAGCCGCCCGATCATGTCGGCGTTGATCATGATCGGCACGTGCTTCAACGGCGCCGTGGGGTGGTCCACCCAATACTGCGAACCGAGCAGCCCTTTTTCCTCTCCATCCCAGAAGGCAAACAGAATCGACCGCTTGGGCCTCTCGGGCAACAGGGACACGGCCTCGGCCACCTCCAGCAGCCCGGCCACGCCGCTGGCGTTGTCGTCGGCGCCGTTGTGGATCATTCCGATTGGGCCAAAGCTGTTGCGGTTGGTTCCATAGCCCACGTGGTCGTAGTGGGCGCTAATCACGATGACCTGGTCTTTCAGCGCCGGATCGCGTCCTTCGGCCAGAGCCAGAATGTTGTGATAGTTATTGAAGTTTTGATAAAAGCTGTCTTTGGGTGCGCCGCCGTGCATGCCGAACTTCTTGAGCCGTTCGATGATGTAGATGCCGGCCGCGCGATTTCCACGGCTTCCCGACTCACGACCTTCGAACGTGTCGTCGGCCAACGTGCCGACGTGGTCCTTGATCTCCGCGGCGGTGATCGACAGCAGAGCCGCCATGCGGGCGTTGTTTTCGACGGCCCAGCTACTGCCGGTCGCCGTGGCAATCATCCAAGCCAGGACGAACCAAAGTCGAGTGCGAAGCATGGCGGGGCCGTTGGAAGAGGTCGTGAAAAAGTCGTCGGGAAACTGCGTCTGAAACGGCTGACCCCAAGTGGCCAGAGCCGGCAGCCCTGGGCTACTATAGCTTATTGACACGGCGCGCGGGCGAATTGGGGCCGGCAGCCCCCTAGTCGTTCGCACCGTGGCGCTGCTACATTTTGAGCCAAGAGAGAACGCGACGCAACGCACCCGCCAACTGCAAGGCCCTACCCCCTTCGTATGACATCCCCGATTCGCAAGCTCCTGGTTGCCAACCGCAGTGAAATCGCCATCCGCGTGTTTCGCACCGCCCACGAGCTTGGTATCCGGACAGTCGCCATCTATTCGCACGAGGATCGTTATGCGCTGCATAGGTTTAAGGCCGACGAGGCCTATCAGGTCGGCCAACCCGACGAGCCGATTCGAACCTATCTGGACGTGGACGGCATTTTGGACGTGGCCCGACAGTCTGGCGTGGACGCCATTCACCCGGGCTATGGCTTTCTGTCGGAGAACCCGGCCTTGGCGCGAGCCTGCCGCGACGCGGGAATCATCTTCTGTGGGCCATCGCCGGAAATCCTGGAGAGATTGGGCGACAAGATCGAAGCCCGGGCCATCGCCGCGCAGGCCGACGTGCCGATCCTGGCGGGCAGCGACGCGCCTCTGACCTCGGCCAAGGCGGCACAAAAGCTGGCCGAGACGTTGGGCTATCCGGTGTTGCTCAAGGCGGCCAAGGGGGGCGGCGGGCGCGGGATGCGCGTGGTCGAGAAGCCGCAGGAGTTGGCCGAGGCTTTGGAACAAGCGCAGCGCGAGTCGCTCTCGGCGTTCGGCAGTTCCGACGTCTTCTTGGAAAAATACATCCCTCGCCCGCGGCACATCGAAGTGCAGTTGTTGGGCGACAAGCAGGGCAACCTGGTCCATCTTTACGAACGCGACTGCTCGGTGCAGCGGCGCTATCAGAAGGTTGTCGAAATCGCGCCGGCACTGAATTTAGATGCCGCGTTGCGCGACGAGATCTGCGCCGCGGCGCTACGCATCGGCAAGGCCGTGGGCTACGAAAACGCCGGGACCGTCGAGTTTCTCGTGGACGCCGATTCCGAGCGCTACTACTTCATCGAAGTCAACCCGCGCATCCAGGTCGAACACACGGTCACCGAAGCGGTGACCGGCGTGGACATCGTCAAATGCCAGATCCTGATCGCCGAGGGCCGCCCGCTTTCCGATGCCGAAATCGGCCTGGCGTCACAGCAGAACGTGCGGACCTACGGATATGCCTTGCAGTGCCGCGTCACGACCGAAGATCCGGAGAATCGCTTCCTGCCCGACTATGGCCGTATCGCCCACTATCGTTCGGCCGGAGGCATGGGCGTGCGGCTGGATGCGGGCACGGCTTTTTCGGGCGCGGTGGTGACACCGTTTTATGACTCGCTGCTGGTGAAAGTCACGGCCTGGGGCCCGCGATTTAGCGACGCGGCCCGGCGGATGGAGCGTGGGCTGCAAGAATTTCGGGTTCGCGGCGTGAAGACCAACATTCCATTTCTGATCAACCTGGTCACGCATCCCAAGTTCATCGCCGGCGGATTCACGACGCGCTTCATCGACGAGACGCCCGAGCTGTTCGACTTCGTGCCGCGTCAGGATCGCGCGACGAAGCTGCTTACGTACGTGGCCGGAGTGATCGTCAACGGGCATCCGCTGGTCAAAACGCCGCCCACGAAGATTCGCCGCGCGCCGGCGCCGATTCCGCCGTTGGACCACAAGCAGCCGATTCTCGACGGGACGCGGCAAAAACTGCTCGAGCTGGGCCCCGAGCAGTTCGCCAAGTGGGTTTCGCGGCAAAAACATCTGCTGCTCACCGACACCACGTTTCGCGACGCGCACCAGTCGCTCTTGGCCACGCGCGTGCGCAGCTACGACATGCTGGCCATCGCCGAGGCCTACGCGTGGCTTTGCCCGCAACTGTTCTCGATCGAGATGTGGGGCGGAGCCACGTTCGATACGGCGATGCGGTTTCTGAAGGAATGCCCCTGGCAACGTCTGGCCGATTTGCGCGAAAAAATCCCCAACATCCTGTTTCAAATGCTGCTGCGGGCGTCCAACGCCTTGGGCTACTCCAACTATCCGGACAATGTCGTCAAGGCCTTCGTGCACGAGTCGGCCCAAGCGGGCATCGACCTGTTTCGGATTTTCGATTCGCTCAATTGGGTGCCGAACATGAAGGTGGCGATGGACGCCGTCTTGAAAAGCGGGGCGCTGTGCGAAGCGGCCATCTGCTATACCGGCGACCTGCTCGACTCCAGCCGCACGAAGTACGACTTGAAGTACTACGTCGAGCTGGCGAAGGAATTCGAGAGCCTGGGCGCGCATCTGCTGGCCATCAAGGACATGGCCGGGCTGTGCAAACCCTATGCGGCCGAACAGCTCGTGCGCACGCTCAAACAGGAAATCGGCATCCCCGTGCATTTCCACACCCACGACACCAGCGGCGTGCAGGCCGCCGCGATTCTCAAAGCCTCGGAGGCGGGCTTGGACATCGCCGACGGCGCCATGGCGTCGATGTCGGGGTTGACCTCGCAACCCAACTTGAATTCGGTGGTTGAAGCTTTGCGATTCACGCGCCGCGACAGCGGTTTGCGATACGAGAGCCTGCAAGCCATGTCCCGTTATTGGGAGGCGGTGCGCGAATACTACGCACCTTTCGAATCGGGCATGATGGCCAGCACGGCCGACGTGTATACCAACGAAATCCCCGGCGGACAGTACACCAACTTGGTCCAGCAGGCCGAGGCGGTCGGCCTGGCTTCGCATTGGCCGGAAATCTGCCGAGTGTACGCCGAAGTGAATCAGTTGTTCGGCGACATCGTCAAAGTCACGCCGTCTTCCAAAGCCGTCGGCGACATGGCCCTGTTTCTGGTTAGCAACGATCTGACGGTCGACGACGTGCTGGACACGAAGCGCGAATTGGCGTTTCCCAAATCCGTCGTCGACCTGATCGCCGGACGGATGGGGCAGCCGCCCGGCGGCTTTCCGCCGCGGGTGAAAGCCCGCATTTTGCGGGGTCAGAAGGCGATGCAGGGCCGGCCCGGCGCCAAATTGCCGCCGGCCGATTTCAAGGCCCTGGCGGCCGAGCTGCAAGCCAAGATCGGTCGCGCGCCGAAACGGCAAGAAATCCTCTCGTATTTAATGTTCCCCAAGGTCTTCAGCGAATTTGTTTCCCATGAGGAAAAATATTCCGACGTCAGCGTGCTGCCCACCAACGTGTTTTTCTATGGTCAGGAGCCGGGCCAAGAAGCGGCCATCGAAATCGAGCGCGGCAAGACCCTGATCGTCAAATTCCTCACCGTCGGAGACCCGCATCCCGACGGTCGCCGCACCGTGTTCTTCGAACTCAACGGCCAGCCGCGCAGCATCAATGTCCGCGACGTGGCGCTGGAACCCGCGGAAAAACAGCGCGCCAAGGCCGACCGCGCCGATCCGAAACAGATCGGGGCGCCGATGCCCGGCCTGGTCGTGACGGTTTCGGTGAAGTTGGGCGACGTGGTGCCCGCCGGCCAAAAGCTGTTGTCGCTGGAAGCCATGAAAATGGAAACCACGCTCTACGCCGAGCGCGCCGGCAAAGTCGTCGAGCTGCTGGTCAAACCCGGCACGCAAGTCGACGCCAACGATCTGATGCTGCGGTTGGAGTAAGCGCGAGCGACGCCCGGCGGATCTTTTCGCGGGCTGAGAGATGCTTTCTAATTCTCTGCCAAGAGCAGGCACGCGTGGGGGCTCATCACCAGCGGCTCGGGCGAGCGCCAGGTGGGCTCGCGCGTGGCGAGTGGTCCTTGCCATGTCGCCAGCGACGAGTCCAACAGCACCGTCCAGGTGCCTTCGCTGGGAAGCTGCGACTCGATGGCCAGCGGCCGCTGGCCGAAGTACAAACACAGACAGATCTGGCTCTGGCCCGCCCGGCGGGTGGCAATCATCACCTGCTTGTCTTCGCGAAAGGTCAGTTGGCTTTGCGAGCGATCCGCCTGGCGCACGGCCGGAAGCTGTCTGCGCAGTCGCAACAACTCTTGATAGAACTTTCGCAGGGTGGCGTGGCGTCCGGAGCGCGCCAAAGAGCGCGTGAGCCGGCATTGCTGGAAGGTCTCGACCGCTTGGGGATCGGGCGGCGATCCTTTCCAATCGAATTCCGCGAACTCGCGGCGGCGGCCCTCGCGCACCGCCGCGGCCAACTGCGGGTCGAGGTGACTGATGAAATAGTGGAACGGAGCCGGGTCGTCGTATTCCTCTCCCATGAACAGCCACGGAATCGACGGAGCCAGGATCGTCGCGGCCGCCGACAGCTTGAGCTTTTCCAACGAGACCAGCCGCCCCAGGCGATCGCTCCGCGGGCGATTGCCCACGGTGTCGTGGCTTTGTGCATAGGCGACAAATTTATCGGCCGGCAGATCGCCGGCATCGGCCCCCCAAGGGCGGCGGCGATATTTCGAATACTGGCCGGTCAGCGCGAAACCGCGATGGTACGCCTTGGCGAAATCGGCGATCCGGCCAAAGTCGCCGTAATAGCCGGCCTGTTCGCCGGTCACTAGCGCGTGGAGCGATCGCTGAAAATCATCCGACAACTGCGCGTCGAGCCCGAAGCCACCCCCGCGCGCGTCGCGCACGATCTGCGGGTCGTCGGCGTTGTTTTCGGCAATGACGAACACGTTTCGACCCAAGCGCTGGCCGCATTCATGCGCGGCGGCGGCCAATTCGCCCAGCAGTGGCCGAGCCGATTGATCGAAAATCGCGTGTGTCGCGTCGAGCCGCAGGGCATCGACGTGAAATTCGCTCAACCAGTACAGGGCGTTGCCGATGAAAAAATCGCGCACGGCGGCGCTGTCCGGCCCGTCATAGTTGATGGCCGCGCCCCACAACGTTCGATAGCGATCCGTAAAATAGGGCCCGAACTCCGGCAAATAATTTCCTTCCGGACCCAGATGGTTGTAGACCACGTCCAATACGACCGCCAGACCTCGGACGTGGCACGCGTCGACGAGCGTTTTCAATCCCTGGGGTCCGCCATAGGTATTCTGGGGCGAATAGGGATGCACGCCGTCGTAACCCCAGTTTCGATCTCCGGGAAACTGCGCAACCGGCATCAGCTCCAGCGCCGTGATGCCCAGGTCGACCAGTTCATCCAAGTGCGCGATCATGGCGGTGAACGTGCCGGCGGAAGTGAACGTGCCGACGTGCGTTTCGTAAATCACGTAGTCGTCCCAGGCCCGGCCGCGCCAGGCCGCGTCGGTCCACGAAAATTCGCGCCGCGTGACTTGCGACGCTCTGTGAACGCCCTGCGGCTGAAACCGCGAAGCCGGGTCGGGACGCTCGACCGAGTCGTTCAGGCGATAGAGATAGAGGGCGCCAGGCTTGAGGCCTGAAACGGTCGCTTCAAAATAGCCGTCACCCACGGGTTGCATCGGCGCCGACGGACGATCGTGGTCCAAGAGGCGCAGCACGATCGATCGAGCGTGCGGCGCCCACACGCGAAACATCGTGCGGCCATCCGGCTGGTGAATGGCTCCAACTCGGCTGGTCTCGAAGTGTTGACACAAGGTACGCTCCTTCGTCCTACTCGGTCGACGCGGTGGCGCGCCGACGACATCACGGCGCAGCCGGGTTGCTCAATAAACCCACGAGCGCCTCAAGCGGCAGGGCGACCCAGTCGGGTCGATTGTTCAATTCATAGCGCAATTCGTAAAGGGCCTTTTCCAGCAGGTACGCGTCCAGCAGCCTTTGGATTTCCGCTGGCGCGCTGGGCAGAAAAACAGAACCGGCCGCGGCACTTCGGTACGCGGCCAGAAACGCCACGCTCGTCCAAAAATACCAGGCGCCGGCCCAAGCGTCGATCGGGCCGACGCCGGCCTCCGCGGTCTGCTGTTTGGCCGCGTTGGCCGCCGCACGACTGGCATAGTGGAACGAACGGATCATGCCCGCGACGTCGCGCAGCGCCACTTGTTTCTGACGGCGCTCGGCAAGCGGCCGAGCCGGTTCCCCCTCGAAATCGAGAATCACGAAATCGTCGTCGGCCACCAGCACCTGGCCCAAGTGATAATCGCCGTGGCAGCGAATCTTGGCCACTTGAACCGGCGTGTCAGCGAAGCTGCGCGATGCCTCGCTCGCGACGGCCTCAAGCGGTAGCACCGCCGCGGCGCGTGGCCTGACAGTTTCCGTCAGTTGGGCCAACGCGGCGCGCAGTTGCCCGAATGTCTCGCCGGCCAGGTCGTGGGCCTGTTGGACAAAACGCCGTTGGTCGGCGGCGGTGAAAGGTTCGGGGGCGAACGCCGGGTCGTCGGTCTCCGCGGCCAACGTCAGGTGCAATTCGGCCGTGCGTGTGCCGAGCCGCTGGGCGCTGGCCAGAAACCGGTCGAAAGCGCGCGTCACGGCGGCCGGCAGAGGTCGCTCGGCCGCGGCGTACATTCCATCGTCCGGCAGGGGCCAAACGTCGGGCAAATTCGCCCGACCGGTCGTCGCTTGGGCCAGGAACCGCTGGAGCCAGCCCAACGTGGTGCGCCACGCGTCGCCTTGATTGAAAACAAATCCCTGCAGCATGGCCAACGCCCAGGGCTCGTGGCCCGCGCGACAGTATTCCAGTGCGCCGGCCAGCGGAGGAACGTGGGCAAATCCGCGCTTGGTCAAGTGGTCGTTGATCTCCAGGTCGGGGTTGAGCCCCATTTCCACACGGCGAAAAAGCTTGAGCACCAACCGCTCGCCGTACGCGATCGAACTGTTGCTCTGCTCGACCTGCAACAGTTTTGCCTGGAGCGAGCGCTGAGCGTCGCCCCGTAACGTGCCAAAGGCGCCGCTCTGACGGGCGACAAGTCGGCCGAAAACGCCCGGCAATCGAGCCTGCGTATCGAAGAGCCCCAGCAGAGCCGCCGAGAACGCGGCATCGTCGAGAGGGTCGTAGAGCACGGCCATTTCGGAGCGGTCGGCCAACTGCACTCGGGCCCAGAGCGACGCCGGCTCTGCAGACAGCAGCCGCTGGGCTTCACTCCCCGCGGCGAAGGCCAGCGGAATTTGATAAACTTCGGCCGGCCCTTGCAAATACTCGACGCGCACCAGCACCAGCCGCGCGTCAGATGTGACGGCCACGGCGTCGACGATCTCCAGATCGCGCAGGGTGCGAGCCTTCGCGCCAAACCACCGCCGGGTCGTGATGGATTTTGCCAGCGCGCCGGCGAGCGTCTCTCGGGACACGTCGCCAAGGGCTACCTGCCAATCCCACCCGCCGGGGGCAAGAATTGTCGGCAGTTCCACGGGCCAACCGCTCGGCAGACGCGATGACGGGTTGTCTTCCATCGACCTTCCTCGTCAAATTAGACCAGCCGTTGAGCACCCGCGGAAACGTCAGGTCTGTGTCACCCGGAAAATGTGGGCCGGCGATTGTTGCGGGTCGAGATCGACGAAATTGCGCGGGCCCTGCCACACGAAGGAGCGCTGACCGAGCAAATCCTGCACCTGATAGGGCCGATTGGGATGGATGCCGAGCTCGGCCAAGGGCAGACTGATGAATCCGTGTTGCGGCTCCTGGAAATTCAAGTTCACGACCATCACGATCAAATTGGCGCCGTCGGCGCTCCGCTTGCTGTAGCACAGCAGATGGTCGTTGTCGGTCAGATGGAAGCGCAGGCTCGCATCCGATTGCAAGGCCGGATTCTCGCGGCGAGCCCGATTGACCGCGGTGATGACGTCGCATAGACCCCCGGGCCGGCTGAAATCCCAACTGCGGAGCTGATATTTCTCCGAATCGAGATATTCCTCGCTGCCCGGTTCGCGCGGCCGATGTTCGAGCGTCTCGAAAGGCGGACCGTAGATGCCGTAGTTGGCCCCCAACGTCGCGGCCAGGGTGAGCCGCGCGATAAACGCGCCGCGCAGGCCGGATTGCAAATGCGGGGGCAAAATGTCGGGCGTGTTGGGCCACAGGTTCGGCCGAAAAAACTCGCGCAGGCCGCTGTGCGTCAACTCGGTGAAGTATTCGGTCAACTCCGCCTTGGAATTGCGCCACGTAAAATAGGTATAGGACTGCGTGAACCCCAGCTTCGCCAGGCGCACCATCACCTTGGGCCGTGTAAAGGCCTCCGAAAGGAAAATCGTGTCGGGGTGCCGGGCCTTCACCTGGGAGATCAGAAACGCCCAAAACTCAAAGGGCTTGGTGTGTGGGTTGTCGACGCGGAAGATCCGCACGCCCTGAGCGCACCAATACAACACGACGTCGGTCAGCTCTTGCCACAAGCCGCGCCAGTCGGCATTCTCAAAATCGAACGGATAGATATCCTGATATTTCTTGGGCGGATTCTCCGCGTACTGGATGCTTCCGTCCGGGCGCTGGCGGAACCATTGCGGATGCTCGCGCAGGTACGGATGATCGGGCGAGCATTGGAAGGCGATATCCAGCGCCACGTCGATGCCGTGGGTCTGGGCGGCCGCGATCAAGCGGTGAAAATCCGCCAGCGTGCCCAGCCGCGCGTCGATCACCTTGTGTCCCCCGGCGCTCGATCCGATGGCCCAGGGGCAGCCGACGTCGCCGGGCTCGGCGGTGACGCTATTGTTCTTTCCCTTGCGAAAAGTCGTGCCGATGGGATGAATCGGCGGCAGATAGAGAACGTCAAAACCCATTTCGGCCAGCCGAGGCAGCCAACCGATGCAGTCGGCAAACGTGCCGTGTCGGCCGGGCTCGCTGGCGCACGAGCGCGGAAAAAGTTCGTACCACGCGCTGAATCGGGCCCGCTGGCGGTCGACCACGACGGCAAACGGCGGGTCGTTTTGCGTGGCGACCGTTCGATCAGGATGACGTCCCATCAACTCCACAAGCTCAGCGACGCCCGCCGGATTGCGCCAGGCACCCTCGGTGCCGGCGGCCAAAACCGACTGCCAATGTCGCAGTCGGCTTGCATCGTCGCCGCTGGCCCGAAGCGCGGCCTGAGAGACCCATTGAGCTCCGATGCGCAAATCGACCGAAATGTCTTGGCCGGCTTCGATGCGTTTCTGCAGATCGCTGCACCAGGTTTCGAACCGGTCGACCCACGCCTGGATCGCATAATGATAGCAGCCAATCTCGGCCACGACGAATTCGCCCTGCCAGCGATCGTTGCCCGGCGAGGTCATCGGAGATTCGTCCCAGCGCTCGGCTCCCGGCTTGCGGCTTAAAAGCACCACGCGAACCACGTCGTGGCCATCGGCAAATACGTCGGCCTGGACGAATACTTTTTCACCGACGATACGTTTGAGAGCGAAACGGCCACAGTCGACGATCGGTTCGACGTTTTCGATCACCACGCGGCGGCGGCCTTCAATGGCCGGCAATTCTGGCATATCCCGATCCTGTGGTTCACGACATCCTTGGTTCACGATTCGGGGGCAGGGGATGCCCCTGGTTTGCCAAGAGGCTTTGGCAAGTTGAACCCCACCGCGCGCCGGCACGCAACGGGGCTCGGTGGCGAGAAAAACGGCCCATCCGGCAAAGCCCGTGTAATAGTAGCACTCAATTCGCCGACTGTCCAAAACGGCTGACCCAAGCCGAGGATTCCGACCGGCGTTCGAACTCTCCTTAGGATCGCCGCGACGAACGATCGAGAGTGGATGCCAGCTTGCCGGCACTGAATTTGCAAGCCGCGTCAGATCAGCTCGGAGATCGGCCGGCCCCCTTCGGGGATGATCGAGATCGGCCGCCCCTGGAGATTGATCCATTGGCTCTCCAGATCGATGCCCAGATGGCGGAACGTGGTCGCGGCCAGATCGGACGGCGTGACGCGGCGGTCGGCAATGGCATAGCCCTTGTCGTCGGTGCTGCCGATCGCCTGGCCGCTGGGCAGCCCGCCGCCGGCCACCAGCATCGACATCACGTTGGTCCAGTGGTCGCGGCCATGGTCTTTATTAATCACCGGCGAACGGCCGAACTCGCCCATCATCAGCACCAAGGTCGAATCCAGCAGGCCGCGGTCCGCAAGGTCGGTGACCAGCGCGTGCATCACGCGGTCCACGCTGGGCAGCAGCGGCGTCAGCCCTTTCTCGATGCCTTTCCATTGAACGCTGTCGCCGTGGTGGTCGAAATAGCCCCAGGCACCGCTGACCAGCACGAACGTGACGCCCGCCTCGACCAGGCGGCGAGCCAGAAGTCCTTTTTCGCCGATGCTCACCCGCCCATAGGCGTCGCGCATCGCGTCGGACTCCTGCGAAATATCAAAAGCCTTTTGCACCTTGCCCGAGACGGTCATGTCGAACGCCATTTGCTCGTAACGGTCGACCGGCCGCAGCGCGGCGGTGCGCTCGAGGTCGCGGCCGAGACGGTCGAACTGTTGCCGCAAGGCCTGGCGATTTTGCAGTCGCGCGACGTCGACGCCCTGGGGCATCGCCAGCCGCGTAGGCAGTTCGTCGCCTTTGATCGGTTCGTATTCATGGCCCATGTGCCCCGCGCCCCAGACGTCGGACGTCCAACCGTTGGCCAATCCCACGAAGGCCGGCATGTGAGGATCGTTGGGCCCGCGGAACTTCGCGGCGATCGAACCCATCGACGGATAACCGGCCCCGTCGTTGCCGTCGTCGGTGCGCCGCGCCAGCGAGTTGCCGGCTTGCATGGTGATCGGCGTGTGGTTGCTGGCCGAGCAGTCGACCGAGCGAATGATCGAGAGCTTGTCCATGATGCTGGCTTGCAGCGGCAGGTGCTCGCACACCTGGATGCCGGGCACCTTGGTCGCGATCGTCCGATAGGGGCCGCGAATCTCTTGCGGAGCGCCCGGCTTGGGATCCCACATGTCGACGTGGCTGGGCCCACCGGACAGCCAGAACAAGATCACGGCTTTCTTGTCGCCGCGCACCCCGGCGGCAGCCTGGGCCGACAGCCGCAGCGCGTCAGGCAGCGCCAGACCGGCCAAACCCGCCAGGCCGGTCTGCAAAAACCAGCGCCGCGAGCCGACGCGGATCAAATCGCCGGCCGGCGGCAACATGGGGTTGCCGCGCCGGCTGTAAAGATGCGCAAGCTCATGCGGCATGTTCGTGGGCGAGTGGGTCATGGCGGGTGCTCCGGGCGGAAAGCAATTCCCAGGCGGAACCGCCTCGCAGTATAACGGATCAAGAGGCCTTGATGCAACTTCTGCTGGAGTGAATCCCGCGTGATCTGCGCTGGGTTTCCCCTTGCCAGCCAGCCCGGTTCGGGCCACAGTACGACATTCCGGCCCGATGCCACTTCACCACGACTCGACGATGCGAATCCTGGCTCTTGAAACCGTCGATTCGACCGGCTCGGTGGCAGCGCTGGAAGAGCAGCGCGTGTTGGCCGAACAACCTTTGGACGCCCAGCAGCGCAGCGCGCAATCGCTGGCGCCGGGAATTGCGCAACTGCTGGAGCGCGTGGGCTGGCGCGCCGCCGACGTCGAGCTGGTGGCCGTGGCCACCGGGCCAGGCTCGTTCACCGGCCTGAGAATCGGCGTCACCACGGCCAAGGTCTTCGCCTACGCCATCAGTTGTCAGGTGATCGGCATCCACACGCTGCTGGCCATCGCCTCGCGTGTGCCGGCCGATATCGCATCCTTCAGCGTGGTGCTCGACGCGCAGCGTAATGAG
>JBGQKM010000117.1:0-16530 GCA_041499515.1 Planctomycetia bacterium
AAACAACATCCCGACAAGAAGAAAAGCCTGGTGATGAAACGCCGCCTCGCCGGCTGGAGCAGCGACTTCCTATCCGAAGTCCTGTTCGGAACAGGAACTTAGTGTGCGCCAGCCCTGGGGCTCCTGGCTGTCGGCAAAGGCGGTCGTCAGCAAGGTCCGTACCCTGAAGAATCGTCGACGCCTTGGCGACGGCCTGAACCCTACTGTTGACTTGAGATGCGTCATTGGACCTCAAAGTCAGAATTCCGTTCATACTCCAATCGTGAATTCGACCATCGGCAGCGTCGATGCCTTTTGCAACCTGCGCCCTGAATCGGGATCGTGCGCAGGCAATTAAACGGTTGGATTCTCCCGGGCATAGTCAAGAATCATTCGCATGCTCCGCAGTGACACTCGTCGGCGAGGACTCCCTCCATGGGATTTTGAGTGCGGAGCGTCCCAGAAAACGTCATCAAGGTATTGCAAGCGCTCTCGGAAGCCAGCACATCATTCCGTCGTGCCTCCACTTCCGGCGCTGGCTTTCTGGCCCGCCGTTCACGCTGTGTCAGCCCTATTGCGGAGGTGCGCGTTTTAAGGGCCCGATTATGAGCAAAAAACCAAGATTTGCTTGTGATTGACTGTTAATTGCGTGACAATACTAGAGAAATAGGTCCGCGCGCTGCCCCAACCACGGCCGCCAAATTCGTGCGGGCCGGGAGATCGAAAACTGGTCATATGAAGAGTTGCGATCATTGCACGACAATCTGTACGAACTGGAGATGGGTGGCGTGAGCTATTCAGCTCGTTCACAGCCGTCGAATAAGTTCATCGCCACTACCAAAGTCAGCGGGCGTTGCGCCGCCGAACACCGATAACCGAATGGCTTTCGCGGAACCACAACGAGATCGCACTGATAATGTATCTAGCGGCGCGCTACTCTCAAACTCGGACGTTTACCGAGCACCTATGCAAGCCACTGACGGTCGAAGACTTCGTCGTGCAATCCATGCCGGATGCAAGTCCGACGCGCTGGCACTTGGCCCATACCACTTGGTTTTTCGAGACGTTCGTGCTGGCCCGCTGGGAGGCCGGCTATCGGCCGATCAGCGCCGACTATCAATTCCTCTTCAATTCCTACTACAACGGTGTCGGTGAGCAATTCCCTCGCTCACGCCGCGGGCTGTTGACTCGGCCAACCGTGGCCGAGGTGTTCCAATATCGACGCGCTGTCGACGAGCGCATGTTGCGGCTATTGAGCACCCTCGGCGATAACGACGCGGAGGAGACCGCACGGGTCGTCGAGCTGGGACTGAACCACGAGCAACAACATCAAGAGTTGATGCTCACCGACATCAAGCACCTGTTCTCGTGCAATCCGCTCTGGCCAACGTATCGCGTCTCGCTAGGCGACCCTACTCCGACAAGGCAATTGTCGGATGGCTGGTCTGCCCATCGCGGTGGCATCGTGCAAGTCGGGCACGAGGGTCCGGGGTTTGCCTTCGACAACGAACGTCCCCGTCACAGTGTAATGTTGCAGCCGTTCGCGATTCACCAGCGACTCGTTACCTCCGGAGAATTCCTGGCGTTCATGAATGACGACGGCTACCGCCGTCCTGAACTATGGCTGTCGCTGGGTTGGTCGACATTGCATGATCAAGAATGGACGGCGCCCTTATATTGGGTCGAACAAGATGGCCAATGGCACGAATTCTCCTTGAGCGGACTTCGCCCGATAGATTCTGACGAACCGGTGTGCCACATCAGCTATTTCGAGGCCGACGCTTTCGCACGCTGGTCCGGCGCACGATTGCCGACGGAGGCGGAGTGGGAGCACGCGGCCACCGGCACGGATCTGCAAGGCAGTTTCCTGGAAAGCGAGCATTATCATCCCACACCGGTCAACAGCGATCCCGGCAGGATCGCCCAGTTGTACGGAGAAGTGTGGCAGTGGACAGCCAGTCCGTACACGCCGTACCCGGGTTATGTGGCGCCTCCGGGGGCGCTGGGTGAGTACAACGGCAAGTTCATGTGCAACCAGTATGTGCTCCGCGGCGGCTCGTGCGTCACGCCCGCCAGCCACATACGAACGACCTACCGAAACTTCTTCCCACCCGAAGCGCGCTGGCAGTTTTCGGGCATCCGTTTGGCTCGCGACGCAAAAAACGCCGCTACCGCCTTCTAGCCGACGGATCCTTTCGCGTTGACCGTCACGCCCTGGTCGCTCATGCTAAACGTCACAGGTTCCGCGGCGGACTCGATCGTCTCCGCCCGTTGTCCCATGGGAGTAGGGCATGCTTGAGTTCCGCGAAGTGTCCAAAGCATTCAACGGGACAACCGTCGTCCAGCCCCTCGATCTCTCCATCGAGGCCGGCGAAAAGGTCGTTCTGCTGGGCCCAAGTGGCTGCGGCAAGACAACCATTCTGCGGATGGTGGCCGGGCTGGTTTTACCCACGACCGGCCAGATCACGGTCGACTCCCTTCCGCTGAATAGCCAGACTGTCGGCGCTGTGCGGCGCAGACTAGGGTACGTCATTCAGGAGGGTGGTCTGTTTCCGCATCTGACCGGCCTCCAGAACGTGACCCTAATGGCCCGTCACGACGGCTGGCCGCGCAACCGAATCGATGACCGCCTAGCCGAATTGGTCGAAATGACCCAATTTCCGCAGAATGGTCTGAGCCGCTATCCCAACGAACTCTCGGGCGGACAGCGTCAGCGGCTCAGCCTGATGAGGGCCCTGTTTCTCAGCCCGAGGATTCTGCTTCTCGACGAACCGCTGGGCGCGCTCGATCCCTTGATCCGCGCCGGGCTGCAGCATGATCTGAAGCAGGTGTTTGCGCGTGCCGGTGCGACCGTCCTGCTGGTGACGCACGACCTCGTAGAGGCGAGCCGATTTGCCGACCGCGTGTGTGTGATGAATGCCGGATGCATCGTGCAGCAGGGGCGTTTTGCAGAGATTCTCGAAAGGCCCAGCGACGAGTTCGTACGCGACTTCATTAGTTCGCAGGTTGTCGCGCTGTGAAAAACCGATCCGTCGTCAAGTTGATCGCTCTGGTTCTCGTCCTGCTCGTTGCGGGATTGGCCCCCATCCCTCGCCGGGCCGCGCAGATTCGGATCGGATCGAAAAAATTTACCGAATCCGTCATTCTGGGCGAGATGCTGCGCCTGTTGGCCGAAGAGGCCAAACTCGACGTCGTCCACTACCGTGAGTTCGGCGGCACCCGGATCGTGTTCGACTCGCTGGCGGCCGGCGAAATTGACGTTTATCCCGAGTACACCGGCACGATCACTGCCGAGATTTTTGCCGGCCAGAATGTCCGCGACGAAACGACCATGCGCGACTTGCTGCACGAAAAGGGGATCGGCATGTCCAAGTCGCTCGGATTTAGCAATACGTATGCCCTGGCACTCACTCGCAAGCGGGCGGCCGAGTTGGGAATCTCGCGCGTCTCGGATCTCAAGCGCTTACCCGAACTGCGGCTCGCATTGACGCACGAATTCCTCGACCGAGCCGATGGCTGGCCGGCCTTGAAACGGCACTACGACCTGCAGCAAAGCGACGTGGTCGGCGTGGACCATGACGTCGCCTATCGCCAACTCTTGGCAGGCGAAATCGACATGATCGACGTGTACTCGACCGACGCCATGATCCGCCGAGGCGATCTCGTGTTACTGGAAGACGACCAGTCGTTCTTTCCCCGCTACGACGCGGTCTGGCTCTACCGGCTCGACTCGGCGTCACGCTATCCAGCCATCATGACCGCCATGCGCCGGGTGGAGGGCGCACTGTCCGAATCCGCGATGCAGTCGCTCAACGACGAGGTCGAAGCCGGCCGCATGACCGAAGCTCAGGCGGCCGCCGACTTTCTTAACCGGCACGGCGGGCTGCATGCCGACGCGCAATCCGTCTCGCGAGCGCAGTTGATTTTGCGACACGTTTTCGAGCATCTCGATCTGGTGCGACGCTCCCTGTTGCCGGCGATCGTCGTGGGGGTCGCGTTGGGCATCTTCTGCCAGCGGCGTCTCCGAACCGGCCGGATTGTATTGGCCGCGGTTGGACTGCTGCAAACCATTCCGTCGTTGGCCCTGTTGGTGTTGTTGCTGCCCGTGGTTGCCGCGCTCGGTTTTCGCAGCATTGGCGAAGGTTCGGTCACGGCCGTGACGGCGCTGTTTTGTTATTGCCTGCTACCTATTGTGCGAAACACCTACACAGGCCTCGAAGGCATCCAGCGCGGCACGATCGAATCGGCCACCGTGCTCGGCTTGGGGCCCGTCCCGCGGCTCGTCGACATCGAGCTTCCGATCGCTCTGCCGACGATTCTAGCCGGCATTCGCACGTCGGCCGTGCAAAACGTCGGCTTTGCGACGTTGGGAGCCATCATTGGCGCCGGAGGCCTGGGCCAGCCGATCCTGCGTGGCATCCGGCTCAATGACCTGTCCCTGATTCTGTCTGGCGCCATTCCCGCCGCCATGCTGGCCCTGCTCTTGCAATGGTTGATCGACATCATCGAATGGGCTGTCACGCCGCGTGGTTTGAAGCGAGGAGTGGTTGTTCGCGATTAATCGTCCGCCGTGGGATTGGCATACTCTTTCGGTCTCGGTCAGGCCAAGTCTGCCACGGCGAAGTGCAAGACGGCGAAGTAGCGATTCTTGTCCGTCCATTGTTCGTGGAGCGCCAGTCCCGCAGTGGCCGCGATCGCGGCGAATTCGTCCACCGTGTATTTGTGCGAATACTCGGTGCAGATCGCTTCATCCGGGGCAAATTCAATGCGCTCATTGCCGATCCTGACTGTCTGAGCAGCATGGCTGACGAGATAAATCTCCACGCGTCCCAATTGACCGTTATATCTGGCCTGGTGAAAAAAGCTGCCCAAATCAAAATCCGCCCCCAGTTCGCGATTGATCCGGCCCAGCAAGTTGAGATTGAATTCGGCTGTCACGCCGGACGAATCGTTGTAGGCGGCTTCGATCGTCGCCGGATCCTTTTTCAGATCGATTCCAATCAACAATCCGCCATCCTTGCCGCAGAGCCGGGTGATTCGACCGAGCAATTCGGCGGCCTGGTCCGGAAGGAAATTCCCAATGGTCGATCCCGGAAAGTAGACCGCGGCATGCGTGGCCGGACGCTTTGAAGCCGGCAAGGCAAAATGCCCAGTGAAGTCGGCGCAAACCGGCAAGACCTCGATCCGCGGATAGTCGCGCGCCAGTTCGCGCGCTGTACGTTGTAAATACTCGCCCGAAATGTCGACTGGAACGTAGGCCACGGCATCTGGCAAGTCATCCAAAAGATAGCGCGTTTTTACACTGCTGCCACTGCCATATTCGACCAGCATCGCACCGGGGCCGATCTGTGCTCCCATCTCTGACGCAAAGCGGTCCATGATGACCAATTCGGATCGCGTCAAATAGTACTCGTCGAGTTGGCAGATCTGATCGAACAGCTCCGATCCGCGCTGATCGTAAAAGTATTTGCATGGCAGTTGTTTTGGCGTCATGCGCAGCCCGGCCAGCACATCACCTAAGAAGACACGCCGAGCCCGCGATGCGCGATGTTGAATGGCCTGAGTAGTGCCCGCGAGAGGATTCATTGCTTCACATTTCCTTTCTGTACTCGTGCACGAATTGAACCGCCCATGGCTCGGGCGCCGACAGCCGATCCAACGCGTTTGATCGGGCCGGGGCACACATCCCCCACAGCGAACTCGGCCCGGCGGCTGGCTTCGAGCAGAAGCGGCTCGCTGGGTATTTTCAGATGAGGTGATGGAGCCCGGCTTGGCCCCGGTGCGCACGAAGCCGTGGCGTCCTCTCCAACGAGTTGTGCTTGTCAATGGCAGATCCTGGTTTGACTGCTGTTTGCCTGATTCACTCTCGCAGGTATGGCTCGAACCGCGCCGGCACTGGCAATTCCTCCTCATCGACGTAGCACCAAGCCCATCTTTCATCGGGTTCAAAAGACGCTACCACCGGGTGATTAGTGTGATGAAAATGTTGCGTGGCGTGACGGCCGGGGGAACTATCACAACAGCCGACGTGACCACAGCTCAGACAGAGCCGGAGATGAACCCACGGCGTGCCCAGTTTCACGCACTCTTCGCACCCCAGCGTGCGTGCGGCAATGGGCTTAAGACCGGACAAATGGTCGCAGCTCATGACGGACCTCTAAAAAGAACGGATGAACGATTCTTTCCCTTCAATCTCGGAACGATCCTCTTGCAAATCCAATGCCCCGCAGCAAAAGATTACGCTAGTCTTCGGACAGATACGCATATAATTAGTCTACTGCGTAGCGCGAAATCAATCACCGCGAGACTGCAAACGTCTCTGTCGGTGAGAAACCCCGGCGGAATCGCGGAACGCACACCACAGGTTTCGCGCGGGCGTTGATGGCCGCGTTATCTGATGCGGCGCAGTGTGTCTCCGATGAAACTCAACGTTTATGGGGATGATTACCCTTCGGTTAATGCATTGCGCTCCTTCGTGCGGCGTTGGCTTCCGGTCAAGCCGCGAATCACCACATAAAAGGCAGGCGTCAGAAACAGGCCAAATATCGTGACGCCGAGCATGCCAGAAAAGACTGCCGTTCCTAGAACCTGTCGCATCTCTGAGCCGGGTCCGACCGCGCGCGCTAGCGGCAGTACGCCGAGTATGAATGCGAATGAGGTCATCAAGATGGGTCGCAGGCGAAGCCGGCACGCTTCGACAGCGGCGTCGAAACGATTTCGCCCTTCGTCTTCTAACTGCTTGGAAAACTCAACGATTAGGACGGCGTTTTTTGCGGCCAGACCGATCAGTACGACAAAACCGATCTGCGTGATCAAATTGTTGTCCATTCCACGGACGAAAACGCCAGCCAGCGCAAAGGGGAGGCACACCGGGGCGATCAGGATGATCGCCAGCGGGAGCGACCAGCTTTCGTATTCCGCCGAGTGCACCAAGAAGACAAACAACACGCACAGCGGGAAGATATAGATCGCGGTATTGCCCGCCAGTTTTTCTTGATAGGCCAGGTCGGTCCATTCGACCGTCATGCCCGGTGGCAGGACGTCGGCGGCAATTTGTTCGATGGCAGCCATCGCTTGTCCAGAGCTGTATCCAGGGGCGGCGTCTCCCTGCACTTCCGCCGCGGGGTACATGTTATAACGCACGACGCGGTCGGGCCCGCTTCGCCATTCGACGTTAAGAACCGATCCGAGCGGCACCATCTCTCCGAACTTGTTGCGTGTTTTGAGAAGACGAATGTCGTCCGCATCAGATCGAAAACTCTCTTCGGCCTGAGCGCGCACCTGAAAAGTACGGCCGAACAGATTGAAGTCATTGACATACGATGAACCCAGGTTCACTTGCAACGCCTCGAAGACGTTGGCCAACGGCACGTTGAGCATATTGGCTTTGACGCGATCGACGTCGGCGAAAAGCTGCGGCGTCGACGCGCGAAACGTCGTAAAGACGCCGGCCAGCGCGGCCGTCTTTTGGGCCCGATCGATGAGTTGATCGGTAACCTCCTGCAGAACCGTTTGACCGCGACTGGCCCGGTCCTGGATGACAAACTTGAACCCGCCTGACGTTCCCAGTCCTTGCACGGGCGGCGGCGGCACCACGAAGATTTCCGCCTCGGGCAAGGACGACAGTTTCTCCTGAAGCGTGGCGAGCAAGACGGGAGCCGTGAGCCCCCGTTTGATTCGTTCCTCGATCGGTTCGGGGCCCACGAAGATGGCTCCCGCATTCGGACTGTTCGAGCGGGTGGCTCCCGAGAACCCGGCAAAGCCCACGCAGTGAGCGATACCTGGCGTCGCGAGAATGATCTCCGTGGCCTCGTGCAGCACGGCATCGGTCCGCTCAAGCGAAGCACCGTCGGGCAACTGGATCACTGTAATCAAGTAACCTTTGTCCTGGCCCGGAATGAATCCGGCGGGTACGGTGCGGAACTCATAAACTGTCAGAGCGACCAGAACTCCATAGACTGTCAGAGCAATGAATGATCGCCGAACCAATCCGCCGACCGCAAGAGAATAGCGTGAACTCGCGACATCGAAGCCGCGGTTGAAAAGCCGAAAAAATCGACCGAACGCCCAGTCCCAAGCCCGACCGAACCAGTCCTTCTTCGCGCCGTGCGGCTGCAGCAGGATCGCGCAGAGTGCTGGCGTGAGCGTCAGAGATATGAAGGCTGATAGCAATGTTGAGACGGCAATCGTCAAGGCGAACTGTTTGAAGAACTGACCGGAAATCCCCGAGATGAAGGCCGTCGGCACGAACACGGCGGAAAGACCGAAGGCGATGGCAATCACTGCGCCGGTCACTTCATCCATTGCCTTGTGCGACGCCTCACGCGGCGATAGTCCGGCGGTGATATGCCGTTCGACA
Organism: Planctomycetia bacterium; assembly: GCA_041499515.1. Taxonomy (GTDB): domain Bacteria; phylum Planctomycetota; class Planctomycetia; order Pirellulales; family PALSA-1355; genus PALSA-1355. The sequence goes on from JBGQKM010000117.1 coordinate 8,339, forward strand.
TTCTCCACCACGACGATCGCATCGTCGACGACAATCCCGATGGCGAGCACCAGGCCAAATAGCGACAACATGTTGAGCGAGAAGCCAAAAGCCGACATGGCCGCGAAAGTGCCCACGAGCGAAATTGGGATCGCCAGCAGCGGAATAACGCTGGCGCGCCAAGTCTGCAAAAAGACAAGCACGACGATCACGACGAGAAACACCGCCTCGTACAGCGTGTGAATGACCGAGTCGATCGATTCGCGAACAAAGATGGTCGGGTTGTAGACAATGCGGTACTCTAGCCCTTCGGGGAAGTTCTCCGACAGCGATTGTATGGTTCGCTGGACACCTTCGGCGGTCGCCAGGGCATTGGAGCCCGGCCGCTGGGCAACTACCAGGGCTACCGCGGGCGCATTGTCGAGATAACTGTTGACGGCATAATCGCGTGCGCCCAGTTCAATTCTCGCAACGTCCCGCACGCGAATGATACGGCCTTCTTCGCCCGTTTTGAGAACAATGTCTTCGAACTGCGCTGGCTCAAGCAGTCTTCCGAGCGTGTTGACGGTCAGTTGGTAGTCCTGGCCGGCAGGGACGGGCGGTTGACCAATCACGCCCGAAGCGACCTGAATGTTCTGCTCGCGAAGAGAGCCGACGACGTCACCGGGTGTTAGCGACAGATGGGCCAATCGTTCCGGGTCGAGCCAGATCCGCATGCTGTATTCGCGCAATCCAAATGGGGTCACGTCCCCAACGCCATCGACACGGGCTAGGGCATCACGAACCTGAATGAGAGCATAGTTGCCGATGTAAAGCTGGTCGAACCGTCGGTCCGGCGAAATCAAATGGACGACCATGAGCAAGTCGGGAGAGGACTTGAGCGTGGTAATGCCAAGTCGACGCACGTCTTCCGGGAGGCGTGGCTCGGCAATGGCGACCCGGTTTTGTACGAGCACTTGTGCCTTGTCGAGGTCCGTGCCCAAACGAAAAGTAATGGTCAAGGTCATCGCCCCATCCGTTGTGCTCTGGGACGACATGTAGAGCATCTCTTCGACGCCATTGACCTCCTGTTCGATCGGCGTGGCCACGGTCGCCGCAATGACTTCCGGCGAGGCGCCTGGGTACGAGGCACGAACGATGATCGTTGGCGGCACGACGTCTGGGTACTGCGCGGCGGGCAGCGACCAGTAAGAGATTGCACCGAGGATGACGACGACCATCGATAAGACCGCAGCGAAGATCGGCCGGTCGATGAAGAAATGAGCAAGACGCATGTAGGTATTCTCAGGGCGTGGTTGTCGCAGTTTCGATCATGGCTGTGCAGCCTCTTGGGAAGAATTCGCGGTGCCGACAGCACGTGCGGCTCCGCTGCCGCGCGCCGTCGGAGCCGGAGACGGGGAGCGTGATATCCACTCGGACTCCGGAACCGGCTGATAGTCGTCGGGCAGTCCTTCCTCGTCCCGCAATTTAAGTTCTTCGAGGACGGGTTTCGCTTTGAGGCCGGGCCGAACCCGCTGCAGTCCTTGGACGATGATCCTCTCTTTTCCCTCCAATCCGTCGCGGACGACACGCAGGCCGTGAGTTTTGGGACCGGTGTGGATATTCTGGCGCCGAATCGAGCCATCGTCTTCGACCACGTAGACGAACTTTTCGGATTGATCGCTGCTTACCGCTAGATCGGGGATCAGGATGGCGTCGTATGCCGCGCTGCCGGGCAATCGCAGGCGTGTGAACAGTCCGGGAGTGAGCGATAAGTCCGTATTGCGCAGAATGGCCCGTCCGCGCATCGTGCCGGTGTTAGGATCCATGCGGTTATCCACGAAGTCCATGTGTCCGTGATGTGGAAACTTCGGTCGCTCGTCGGCAAGGCCGATGTAGACCGGGTTCTTGACGTCGCGCGAACTAGCGCGTTTTCCTTCCTGAGCCAATCGCTGATACTTCAGGAACGAGGCTTCGTCCGCGTCGAAATAACAATGAATCGGATCGAGCGAGACGATCGTGGTCAGCAACGTCGAATCGGCCGTTCCGCCGCTGACGAGATTTCCTTCGGTCACGACCCTCTTACTCATCCGGCCGCTCACTGGGGCGCGAATTTCGGTGTAGAAGAGATTGAGTTTTGCCGTTTCGCGCGCGGCGTCGGCCGTTCCGATTGCGGCTGTGGCCGCCACAATTGCGGCCTCGGCCGCGGCGATTTTGGAGTTCGACGATTCCACAGCGGCGGTTGCTTGCAACAGCTCGGATTCACGGGTTTGATATTCTTCTTTGCTGATCGATTTGCCTGCAATCAGCGATTCTGCTCGCTGCATCCGACGCTGCTCCAGTGTCTGACGCGCAGCCACCTCCTTCTTCTCAGCCTCGGCCTGCGTGAGCGCCGCCTTGGCTTGCGTTTCCTTTGCGTGAGCTTCTCGCAACAAGGCTTCCGCTCGCTTGACCTCCGCCGCAAACGGACGTGGATCAATGATGCAGAGCAGGTCTCCTTTCTTTGCGATATGACCCTCCACGAAGTGGATCGATTGCAGGTAGCCTCCCACGCGCGCCCGGACTTCGACGAATTCGATTGGGTCTAAGCGACCGGTGTATTCGTCCCATTCGACGATGCGTTTCGTCAGCGGGACTGCAACTTTAACGTCAATCACCCTCGAGGCCGGCGGCATATGATCGCCGCCGCAGCCGACGATGAGCGAACAAACGATTGCCGATGCAATGATGCGAGAGCAACGAACCGTTGGCAATTTCATGTGAATGCTCAGCAGATCGGTGTCGGACGGGACGCCATTGATTTCATTGTCAGTATATGTGCGGTGGAATGGCCAGACCAGCGCCGCGCTTCTGTCCACGAACTGCAATCAGTGTCATAATAGCTGTTGCGATCCGACGTGACGACGAGGGAGGCCGTTGCTTTCACCTATCAATTATTTGCAGTCACATCATGATGTCGGCCGGAAGTGAAAGCGCCAATGTCCACTTCGCGAATCGTCGCCTTTGTCGTCGGAATGACTGTTGGCGCTACGCTCAGCGCGCGAAATCCCATTTCCAGCAGGCGCGGCACGAATGCTTCTCGGCCAGCGAGTTCCCCACAAAGCGTTACGGGCCGCTCGCCGGCATCGTCCAAAACGATGCTCAACAGTCGCATGATTGACTCGTGGCTGTCCAAATAGTAATCATTGACCGCAGCGTCGTCGCGAGCAGCGGCCAGGGTATATTGGGTGAGGTCATTCGTACCAACGCAGAAAAAGTCAACGTGTCTCAAGAGCGCAGGAATTGCCAGCGCGGCGGCCGGTGTTTCGACCATCGCACCAAATCTGGGAGGACTTGTGATCTTTCTCTCGGCGCACATTGTATCGAAAGCCTCTCGCATCCGCCGAATGTCGTCTTCCAGGGTGATCATCGGGATCAGTACGCGCAGTGAATGTTCTTCAGAAAGTCTCAAGATCGCGCCGATTTGAGTGCGCACGAGTTGCGCGTAATCCAAAAGCAATCTCACGCCGCGGCGCCCCAAAACGGGATTGGAAGAAGTGGGAAGCCCCAGATACGACAGCGGTTTGTCGCCACCGACGTCGAGCAGCCGAATGGTCACCGGCCGATTGCCCAGCGGTGTGACTAGCCTTTTCAGTTCGCCGAATAACTCGGTCTCCGTCGGTGGAGTTTTCCGAGCGAAATACAGTTGCTCGATCCGCAATAGCCCGACGCCGTCGGCGCCGTTGTCGATCGCCAGCTCGACGTCATCGTCGATGCCAATATTGGCTTCCACGCTGATCAATTGGCCATCGAGTGTCCGCGCGGGTTCACGGCAGGCCGCCTTGCAGCGCACGAGTGTGGCCCGCCACTTTTCCATCCGCGACTGGAACTCGGTCCGTGTCGGCGCCTGCGGAGCGATTACAAGCGTGCCGTGGAAGCCATCGACCAACAGTTCCACACCGCTGGTAACGAGCGACAGAATTCCTGGAATTTCCGTGATCGTGGGAATGCTCTTTTCACGCGCCAGCAGCGCCGCGTGCGACCCTTGGCCCAAGGTTTCGACGACCACCGCCATCACATTCGCCTTGGGCAGCAACACGACATCCGATGGCAGCAATCGCTCGACGACCAGAATACTGTGCTCTGGAATGGATTGAAGTCCCGCGTCTTGATCACCACGAAGTCGCCGAATGATATTTCGCCCCAAGTCCAGCACATCGTCGGCGCGCTGTCGAAAGGATGGATTCTCCAGCGCCTCGAATTTCTGATACCACCGCTGTAATACGCGGCGAACGACCGCTTCGGCAGTCAACAGCGAAGCCCTGAGCTCTCGTTCGAACTCACCCGATGCAAAAAGTTCCCGCAGCATCTCACCGTGCGCGCGGAACACGCCGGCCAGCGTCGAATCGAATTCGGCCTCGATGCGCTTCGCGTATTGGTCGAGCTGAGTAAGGGTTTCTTCGAAAGAGTGCTGCAGACGCAGCAACTCGCCGTCAATGTCATGCTGGGCAATCACCTGTGGCGCACCACTCAACTTGAGCACATCACCGACCACCCAGGCGTGCCCCATCCCCAAACCTGGCGCGATGCTCCGGCCTGAGAGCCTCACTTCCCCTTCCTCACGGCCACTGGTCTCCGCGGGCTTCATTTCCATTGAGGTCTCCGTCAAAAACGTCATCGCTGGATCGACAGCAAACGATGGGCGCAAGTAACCGCCAGCGAGCCGTCGCCCACCGCGAATCCGACTCGTTTGGTGGACCCGGCGCGGATGTCCCCGGCGGCCAGCACGCCCGGAAGGGTCGTTTCCAGCGGACAAGGGTCGCGATCCGCGCGGGGCCATAGACCTGAACGAACGACGTCGGTACCGGTCAGGAGATAACCATTGGCGTCGCGAGCAATTTCAGTCGGCAGCCAGTCCGCCGACGGTTCGGCTCCGATGAATACGAACACCGCCGAACAAGCCAATCGGCTTGGCGCGGTGGTGGCGTTGCCAGTCAGTGAAATCTCGTCAATGCGACGACTTCCATAGACGGCGTCAATCTCAGTCTGTTCATGGACAATTACGTTAGCGGTTGCCCGGATCCGACTCGACAAGTATTCCGACATGCCGGGACCCAGCGTGCGACGGATGAGCATATGTACTTTGCGCGTGGGACAGCACTCGGCCAGAAACATGACGGCCTGGCCGGCCGAGTTACCGGCGCCGACCACCGCGACATCGGTACCGTCATAAAGGTCGGCTTCCACCGTCGTGCAGGCGTAATAGATGCCCGCGCCCGCGAAGCGGTCCGCTCCCGTGGCTTCCAGTCGTCGCCAGCGAACGCCCAAGGCCAGAAGGACCACTCGACTGCGAATCTCAGCACCGCAATCCAGATGAAGCACATGCAAGTCATCCGCCGATTTCGCCGGAGTCAGCTTTTCGACCGTGACTGGAGTAACGATCTGTGCGCCGAACTTGAGCATTTGCAAGACTCCGCGGGTGGCCAGGTCCGCGCCGCTCAAACCGGCGGGAAAGCCGATAAAGTTTTCGATGCGCGACGAACCTCCGGCCTGCCCACCAGGTCCGAGCCGGTCGAGCATCAAGGTCGAAAGGCCTTCGGACGATGCGTACACGGCCGCGGCAATGCCCGCCGGTCCAGCCCCGACAATCACGAAATCGACCTCTCGCGATGGACAGGATCTCCAGATGCCGGCTTCGCTGGCGAGTTCCTGTAAGGAAGGATTGACAAGTACCCGTCCGTTACCGCACTCAATAACCGGCGACTTTTGGGGAGAGCCGAGCGCAATGAGAACCTTTTTCCCCTCCTCGGTTTCCGGATCGAACCAAGTGAATGGGACAAAGTTCTTATAAAGAAATTCGCGAACGGTGTTCGTGTCGCGGCAACGCCCTGGACCGACAACACGCAACCCGAGCGTGCCCAATTGGGATAGCAATTCTCGGCGACGCGTAAACGCGACGATCAGCTTCTCGCCAAAACTCGGAACGCGATTCAGTAAGGCCCTGAGCTGGCTGCCTGGAACGCACAGGACACGTGTATTACCGCGCGCTACGGCGGTCACGATCACCGGACGACCGGTCAAAAGATCGATGTCGCCGGAGAACTGGCCCGGCTCATGAACGACGATCACCTGGCCGCCATCAACCGGATTGCGAATTTCGATCCGACCGGATTCAACAATGTACAAATCGATGTCGGCTTGACCAGCCCGAAAGATGGTTTCACCATCGGCGTAGTCGCGAACGGTTGCCAGGGGCCTGACGTGCGCGATTTCGGCACTAGTTAGTTGGGGAAACGCCACTTCTTGAATCTGCGACATTGCTCTGTCCTCAACAAGACGACTTCATCTTTCGAACCTCGGCGCTCCGCGGGGCCCTTCGACATTGCCGTGGCGTCGCAATCGCTCCACTTTTGCACTGGGGCATGCGGAAACACAAAGGATTATACAGGAGCTGGCGAATGATGCGCGATTTCCAGCGTCCGACCAGCACATCAGGCTCGAAGTCAATTCCTATAGGGCCGCATCCGTCGTCGTCGCAATTTCTCGTAGAAACAGCCTTGATTCTTGAGAATCCTACGGCCCAAACGCAAGTGTTTTGCCCTGGCGCATAGGGCACGCGGTTCGCTTCGATTTTTTTGGTAGGACGCGACATTTTTTTGAAGAGTCCTAATTCCATTGACAACGTCAGGAGGCTGATAGAATTGGTGCGGCGGAGCGGATCGTGCGCCACGTCAGAGTCGGGAGCTGCTTGCAAACGGCCCGACCAGGATGGCTATGTCCGTTGGTTCGACTGGTTCAGAAGACCGGAGCGACCGATGGCGGAGTTTCGCGCGGAGATCGACAATCTCGGCCGAGTCCAAGTGCCAGCCGACAAGCTTTGGGGCGCTCAGACGCAGCGCTCGCTCGATCAATTCAGCATCGGCGAGGACCTGATCCCGCGGGAGATGATCCCCGCCTATGCCTTCGTGATGAAGGCCGCCGCGCTCGTCAACAATGAAGCCGGCCGGCTCGGTGACATCCAGAAGAATCTAATCGTCCAAGTCTGCGACGAAATCCTGGCGGGCCAGCATTGGGATCAGTTCCCGCTTCACGTCTGGATGCCCGGCAGCGGCACCCAGTTCAACATGAATGTGAACGAAGTGATCGCCAACCGCTGCTCGCAGATCGCCGAGCAACCACTCGGCAGCCATAAGCCGGTCCATCCCAACGACGATGTGAATATGTCGCAGTCGTCGAATGACTTATTCCCGACGGCGATGAATGTGGCGGCAGCCATGGCTGTGAAGCATTCGCTGATGCTGCCGTGCAAGCCTTGCGCGGCGCGCTGGACACGCGGTGGACTGCGAGACATTCACTCGGAGCCAGGTTTATAAGCCGGAATACCTCAGCCTCATTTAGAAATCGCCAGAAAGTCAGTTGCTATTGGGACGTCCAAAACGGAGGAAGATGCAATCTCCGTAAACATATTTTCCAACCGCAGAAAGGAATGTCCATGTCCACTTCAAGCCAAAGCCGCAACAAGCCAGCCAGCGGATTGAAGGAGAAACCAGCGGCGTCTACTTCCGCCGTCCAATCCGGCCCAAGTATCGGTATGCGAGACGCGATGAATCATAAGGCATGGGTTGCGAAGGGGGCGAAACAGCCGATGGTTCTTGAGACAGTTGATCTCGGGCCGCTCGGAGGTGAGGACGTTGAAGTCGCTGTCGAACATTGCGGTTTGTGTCACTCCGATCTCTCCGCTTTGAACAATGACTGGGGCAATTCGCAGTATCCCGCGATTCTCGGCCACGAAGTCATCGGTCGTATCACGGCCATGGGTCCGAATGCCAAGGGATTGGCGGTCGGACAGCGCGTCGGCGTCGGCTGGAACTCGGGTAGTTGCATGCACTGTCAGCAGTGCATGTCGGGCAGCCACCACCTTTGCCCGCAAGTGCAACCGACGATCTTTGGTCATCGCGGCGGATTCGCGACCCACATCCGCTCGCACTGGGCTTGGGCCATCCCGCTCCCAGAAAAGCTCAACTTCGCCGAAGCCGGGCCGCTCTTGTGCGGGGGCATCACCGTCTTCGCGCCGCTGGCCATGCACGCCAAGCCGACCGATCGAGTAGGCATCATCGGTATCGGCGGGCTGGGACACATGGCCGTGAAGTTCGCCGCCGCGTACGGCTGCGACGTGACCGCGTTCACGTCGAGCGCGAGCAAGTTCGACGAGGCAAAGGGTTTTGGGGCCAACCACGTCGTCTCGAGCAAAGACT
>JBGQKM010000118.1:0-16471 GCA_041499515.1 Planctomycetia bacterium
CAAGGCCTGGCTTCGGCTAACAAGACCCTCAGCGCAGAGTACGAAGTCGCGTACATCCAACACGCCCCGATGGAACCGAGGGCCGCCGTCGCCGAATGGCGGGAAGGCAGCTTGACCGTTTGGACCGGCACCCAGAACCCGGCCCGCGTGCGCGGCGAATTGATGGAAGCATTCCATCTTCCCACCGACCGCGTGCGCGTGATCGTGCCCGATACGGGCGGGGGATTCGGGGGCAAACACACCGGAGAAGTGGCCCTCGAAGCGGCACGATTGGCCAAGAGCTGCGGACAGCCGGTGTCGGTGCGCTGGACGCGCGCAGAGGAATTTGTTTGGGCTTATTTCCGGCCGGCGGGTCTGATCGAGGTCACCGGCGGACTGGACTCCAAGGGGAATTTGCTGGCATGGGATTTCGTCAACTACAACTCCGGCGGTTCGGCAATCGAAACCCCGTATAAGGTTCCCAACGCGCACACGCAGTTTATTTCGTGCGACGCCCCGTTGCGCTCCGGGTCCTATCGTGCCTTGGCCTCCACGGCCAACACATTCGCGCGCGAATGCTTCATGGACGAGCTGGCCACGGCGGCCGATGTCGATCCGCTCGATTTTCGTATGGCTCATCTGGCGGCCGGGCGACTGCGGGACGTGCTCTCGGCCGCCACGGAGAAGTTCGGCTGGTCCGCTCGCTGGAAGGAGCGCTCTGCCAACCGCGGAGTCGGGCTGGCATGCGGGACCGAAAAAGGCTCCTACGTGGCCGCATGTGCCGAAGTCGAGGTCGACCGACAGACCGGCAATGTCAAGGTGATCCACGTCTGCCAGGCGTTCGAGTGCGGCGCCATTCAGAATCCGGAAAACCTCCGCGCACAGGTCGAAGGGTGCGTGATCATGGGTCTCGGGGCGGCCTTGCGCGAGCGGATCGAATTCGCCGATGGAAAGATCCGCAATGCGAGTTTTTCAGAATATCTCGTTCCGCGCGCTGACGATGTTCCCACGATCGACACGTTGCTGGTGAATCGCCGTGACTTGCCTTCAACGGGAGCCGGTGAAACTCCAATCATCGCGGTGGCGCCTGCGATCGCCAACGCGGTCTTTCACGCGACGGGCCTTCGGATTCGCGCCATGCCCATGCCGACTGAATTGCTGAAGCAGGCGTAGCCGTTCGGCCGAGTGCCCGTTGGCCGTAGGCCCATTCTTGTGCAAGCCGTTCGCTGGCCGATGCCGTGGATCTTCGGGCTCTCGAACGCGCAAAACTCATCGATCAGCCGAGAGCTGTCTAGCCCGGGTTTGACCTACGGCAGAATTCAGCGTGATTCTTACCTCGCTATAATTGGGCAACTCCAAGATGAGGTCTGGATTTCCGAACAACTCCGAGCGGACATTCTCAAAACAGTTGCAGAGGACAGGACATGACGAGAATTTCACGGGCCGTTTTGGTTTGTGTCGGTCTGGCGCTGCCAGGCTGGCAAATGCCGGCGCATGCTGAAGATCCTGCTTCGACCGCCAAACAAGATCCTTTTGTTCAGCTTCAACAGCGCTTTCAGGCCGGGCTCGACGCTATTTGTACGAAATACGAGCTGCCGGGGATGACCGCCGCCTATGCATTGCCCGACGCCCGCGTGGTGGCCTTTGCCAGTGGGGTGGCCGACAAGGAAAGTGGCGCAAAAATGACCGTCGACACGCGTATGCCTGCCGGCAGCATCGGCAAGACATTTGTCGCGGCCACGGCAATCGGCCTGGCACGCGATGGAAAGCTTTCGCTCGACGACAAAGTTGAAAAGTGGCTCGGCGAAGCGTCGTGGTATGACGATCTGCCCAATGGGCACGAGATCACCGTTCGCAATCTGCTGATGCATCGCGGCGGGCTTGCCGACCACATCTACGATCCCAAATGGATTGGCGAGGCCCGACAGATGGTCCGCTCGCTCGACACGGATCCGGACTACTACTTCAAACCGACCGAGCTGGTCCAATTCGTCCTGAACCGCAAACCGCTTTTTCCGGCCGGCCAGGGATTCAAATACACCGACACCGGCTACATTCTGTTGGGATTGATCATCGAGCGCGCCGGCGGCGCGACTTACTATGATCAGGCCCGACAGCGTTTTTTGGAACCGTTGAAGCTCACGCTCACTGAGCCGGCCGATCACCGCGACATCGCAAACCTCGCCGCCGGATACCTGTCACCCAAGAATCCGTTTGGCCTGCCGGAGAAGATTACGGCCGATTGCAAGCTGAGATACAATCCGGCCACGGAATGGACCGGCGGCGGATTGGTGAGCAATCCGCAGGATCTCGTCCGCTGGGCCAAGGCGCTCTACGAAGGCCGGGCCCTGGAAAAGCCTTACCTGGATGAGTTGCTGGCCACGGACCCCAAAGACGACAACAAGGCCAGCAAGTACGGGCTGGGGGTCTACGTCACCAAGAGCAATCTCGGCACGAGCTACGGCCACGGCGGGTGGTCGGTCGGTTACCTTTCGCATGTCGCCTACTACCCGGCCCAGCGAGTTGCCGTGGCGGTGCAGACCAACACGGATGTGCGCGACGACATGCTTGGCGACCTGATGGCGCTATTCGGGGACGTACTGCAAACCGTCGGCCCAGCGCCGTAGTTCTTCGTCGACGCCCGTCTGCGATAGGCCAATTTCAAGAATCGCTGGGGCGACGAAACGCGGCTCGAACTTTTTATCTGGGGCCTGGCTGGCCTGCTAAAACCACTGGGTTTCCGACGCAGCATGAGCGTTGAAGCTCGATTGCGATTGAGCCGCTTCCGTTTTATCGCAAAGTTCTTGCTCGGACGAACGGCAGACGCTCAAATTGCGCCTGGAAGATGTTTCGGCCGGGCGGGTGCCTCCGAGAGCATGCAATGACCGTTCAATCTTCTGAGCGTGTCTTGCCGCCTGTCGTGAGATGGGGAAGGCGGTTGCTTCTCACCAGCGTAGTATTCTTGATCGTTGGCGGGGCTACCGTGAAAATGGTCCCCGGGCTTCAAGGGCGCGGCCTCGACAATGTAGTGTTGTCGATTCTGATACCAATCTGGGCCATTGGGATCGCCGGTATTCTCTCGCTGCTAATCGGCTGGATTCGGCATCCTATGCTGCACACCGACTTGGATGCAGATTGTTTAGGTCTGGAACTGCGACCGGATGGAAAAATCTTCGGCCCGTTCACGAAGTCGCTTGCCGTCCTGACAGTAACCTTGCTCTGGCTGGGCAGCTTCGGTCTCTTTGTGGACTCCGGTGATCCGAATCCGTTGTGGGCGAAAGGGCTGCTATTCTACTGCATCACCTGCTACTGCGGATTGGTCGTCTATCTCGTCGTCCTATATCGGGCTGCCAGCCATCACGCGACGACCACCTATCTACATCTGTTGATGCCTCTGTTTGCATTTATATTGATACCGCTGACCTGGCCGCTGCTGATCGCGCTCAACTGGGTGGTATTTAAACACGACCGCGACGACGCCGATCGCGCGGAATGGAATGAATTGACGGACGATCGATTCCCAGGGCCGTAGCCGGTTCGCTTGAACAGGCAGCCGGCCACCAACGGAAATCAATTCGCAACAATCATTCAATCAATCGTTCTCGATTCAGCCCTGGACGGCCACCTGCCCGAACATTCCTGCGGAGTTTCCACAACAAGCGGTGGCATCCTCGACGCCGTCTGAAAATTGCGGATTGATCGAATTCTCCGTAAAAGCTCGAAACTTCGCGGCCCGTGCTACCGCAGGGGGGCCAAAAGGGCCTTAAAATCGCGATCTATACTTGCGTAGCGGCCTTGCCGGCTTTCGGACGGCTGCCGGACAGGCGGACCCCAATATAGATCGTAGCCGATTAGCCGGCGGAATGGGCATAATGGCGACGTCCACAACTAACGATACCCGCGAAAGTCTGTTGGCGACGCTGCTCGCCGACGAAACGTTTCGCCCGTCGGAACCCCATTCTCTGGAGGAGGCCGGGCTGCCTGCGTCGCTGGTCGAATCGCTGGTTTGCAAGTATTTGGCCATTGTCGGCACCAGCACCGGTCGATCGATTGCCAACCATCTCTGTCTGCCATTTGGCAGTCTGGAAAGTTTGTACAACGGGCTGCGGACGCGGCAAATCATCGTTCATACCGGCTCGGCCCCGCTGAGCGACTACAGCTACGCATTGACCGAACAAGGGCGTGCCCGAGCGCAAGCCTATCACGAAGCATGTGCCTACGTCGGGCCCGCGCCGGTGCCGCTTTTGGATTACGTGCTATCGGCCCAAGCACAGACGATCCGCGCCGAGGCCCCCAAGCGGGCCCAGCTCACCGAAGCGTTCGCCGACATCTCGGTGTGTCCGAATCTTTTCGAGAGCCTTGGGCCGGCGGTCAACTCGGGGGCCGGTCTGTTCTTGTATGGCTGCCCCGGCAACGGCAAATCGACGCTGGCCACGCGGATCACGATGTGTTTTGGCCAGCACATCTGGATTCCCCAGACGCTGATCGAAGATGGCCAACTCATCAAGCTGTTTGATTCCGCCTATCACGAGCCAGTCGAAAAACATGAGGATAGCCTGGTTCGCGCCGCGACGTTCGACCGGCGGTGGGTCAAGATCCGCCGCCCGACGGTGGTGGTCGGCGGCGAATTGACCATGGATAGCCTGGATATTCGACACGATCCGCGCTGCAATGTCAGCGAAGCGCCGCTCCAGCTCAAAAGTAACTGCGGTTGCCTGTTGATCGACGATTTCGGCCGCCAGCGAATCGAGCCCGCCGACCTGCTGAATCGCTGGATTGTTCCGCTGGAGAACCGGCACGATTACTTAACCTTGTCGACCGGGAAAAAGTTCCAGGTCCCGTTCGAACAGTTGATCATCTTTTCCACCAACCTGGAACCGAGCGACCTGGTCGACGAGGCATTTCTCCGCCGAATCCCCTACAAAATCCAAATCGATGACCCGGACGAGACCGAGTTTCAGCACTTGTTCAAGCTGTATTCGAAAACGTTTGGCTGCGAATATCGGCCCGAGGTGGTCGAGTATCTGCTGCAAACCCACTACCGCAATTCCAATCGGCCTTTGCGGCGTTGCCATCCGCGAGACCTGCTCAATCAAGTTCGCAACTATTGCGCTTACAATGATCTACCGATGGACATGCGCCCCGAGCATTTCGATCGCGTGATCAAGAGCTACTTCACCGTGCTCCTGGCCAAGCCTTGATAGCCTGGAATCCTTCGGGCTGCGGGCGTCAAGTGCTCCAACGCGCCGACGTCAGACCGTGTGCGAGCATTCCTGGGGGCAAAGATCCGGCACGACCAGATACTGGCTCGTGTCGCTGTACGCAGCCTCGGCGGCAAAACTGTCAGTCGTCACTCGTCGCGACATGGCCAGCAGGCTGTTGGAAGTGACGAATCCCACCGGCCGGGCTTCCTCATCAACGATGATGATCAAGGACCGCGCGTCGCGCGCGAGGAAATCCACCAGTGAAGCGAGACTTTCCTGTTCGCCGAAACTTTGCACGTCAGTTGTCATCAAATCGCCGACCAGCCGAGTCGCATAATCCGATTCGGCCACGGTGATCATGATTTCCTGCTCGCAGAGCCCGACCAGCTTGCCGTCAGAATCGACCACGGGAATTCCCTCGAGTCGCGTCCGGTGCAACTGGTCGATTGCCTGGCCGACCAGCTCGTCAGGCTGTAAAAACACGGTGCAGGCCGTCATCACGTCCCGGGCGACCGTCCGCTCGAACAGCGTGCCAGGCGCGGTCAACGCCGATGCATCGGCGCCAAACTCGCCACTGCGCACGACACAGTTACGACCTGACGATTTTGCCGTTTGTAGGGCCTGCGTCGCCTGCTCGACGAGCTGCTCGGCGCTTTCGGCTTGATCGCAGGCGGCCACCCCAAAGCTGGCAGTGATTTGCACGGTCGTCTCGGCAAGCTTGAACTTCGTTGCAGAGAGCACCTGTCGGGCGCGCTCGGCCCACTCGACGGCTGCCGTGAGGTTCGCATCGGGCAACAGCGCGCAAAAGAGGTCGCCGCCGAGACAGCCCAGTACTTCTGACCCGGATCGAAGTTCGTTGAGTTCCTTGGCCACGGCCTGTAACAGGGCGGCGCCGGCCGAGGCGCCATGCAAGCGATCGATCCTGCTGAAGAAATCAAGGTCGAGCACGACACATGCAGCGCGCGGCGGCGTGCCCTCACGCGGTGCCATCTGGCGGCGCAACTGACTGGCAAAGGCGGATCGGCTGAGCAGCCCCGTCGGCGCGTCGAGGCGCCCTTGTTGGCACACGCGCCGGTCGTATTCCAACACACGCGCTGCTGATCGCAAGCGGGACAAAAGCTCTCCATAGCCGATGGGTTTAAGCAGAAAGTCGTCGATGCCGGCTTCGAGAGCTTCTTGCAGCAGGATTTCGTCCGGTTCCTCGATCATCAAGAACGTGAACAGGCCGGCCGACGGTAATCGCTGCGACAACAGCCCACACAGTTCCCAGCCGGCCCGCGCGGCCAGATCAGTGCCGATCAGCAGGATGTGAGGACACTGGGCCGTGACCGCCGCCAACGCCGATTGGGGATCGGCAGCGTGTAATGCCGGGTAACCCATCATGTCGAAAAACTGCGACAACTGGCGCTGCAAGGCCCGATCTTCAGTTACAACCAGAACTTTCAGAGGTTGGGAGTCCGAAGCATGGTGCATCGGTAGTGCGTCTCCTATTTGCCGCAAATCCGCCAAAAAAGTGCGATTTGCCCATCAAAATCTGCTGCATTAAGAACTTTAGCTCCCAATCGCGCCACGTGCGGATTTGAGCTATGTTTTATATGCAAATTCATTGCTTTTTCGTAGCGCGCTGCGCGTCTGGATTGCAATCATCCGGTTCGCGCTCCCCAGCCGTTTAGACATCGGACGACGTGAAAACATGCGTACGCAAGTCTTGCAGGAATTCGCAATCGGCACTCCATGGCTGGAGCACGATCCCCGCAGCCGACCCATCGAAAAGACTTACTTGCAATCGTTCCCGTTTACGATCGGCCGCAATGATCAGGCTGATCTGCACATCGATTCCCATCAAGTGTCCCGCGAACACGCGGTCATTACCAGGCAGGGCAAGACATACCGAGTCCGAGATCTGGGAAGCACCAATGGCACCTTTCTCAACGGCGAACGAATCGAAGAAGAGACACTGAGCGACGGCGACCTTTTGATGATCGCCGAAGTCGAGTTCGTGTTCTTCTGCGACGGGGCCGGCGCTGCGCGACAGACCGTTACTCAGGTCATGCAGCCCGCGCCCTACCGGTCGTCTCGTCAGGACGCCGTCTGGAGCGCGATCCTGGCGGTCCGTCAGGCTCATGAGGTTATCACTCACGGCTGTCTGCGAACTCTGTTTCAACCGGTCGTGGTGCTGGCCACCGGCAATGCGATTGGCTATGAGGCCTTTGCCACCCGCGGCGCAGGCGACGCGGGCCAGCCTCGCTGCGAACAATTAGCCGCCGGCGTCGAGTGCCGAGCCACCGATCGGGTGCGACAATTGTTCCGTCGGATCGCGGTCGAACAATCCTCGGGCTTGCCGCACGGCGGCCGGCTCTTGTTGGCGATCACCGCGGCGGAAAGTACCGGGCCCTCGTTGGTCGATCACTTCCAGCAACTTCGCGATCTCGTCGGCGAAAGCTGGCAGATTGTAGTCGAAATTCCCGACAGCGCCGTGCGCGGCAGCGCGGATTTCCAGGCCCTGCTGGCCAATCTGCGCGATGCCCGAATCCAGGTAGCCTACGACGGCTATGCCTCGGGCAAGGCACAAATCACCGAACGCAAAGACATCGCCCCAGACTTTCTCAAGTTGGCGCCGTCCATGTTTCGCAGTATCCACCGGGGCATCGACCGCCAACGCCAGGTCCAGATGATCGTCCGTGCCAGTCACGACGTCGGCTGTAACGTGATCGCCACCGGCATCGACAACGACGCCGACTTGAAAGTTTGCCGCGAGCTGGGATGCACGTTGGCTCAAGGCGATCTCTTCGGACACCCGCAATCGCTTTCCTCCCTGATCAACGCGTCACAGTCTCGAGCGCAAGTGCGTGAGCCGGCAAGGTAAGGCCCTCATGTTGCAGCCACTAAAAACCACCGAGCCAATACCCGGATATGTCGTCAAGGAACGGATCGGGGTCGGCGGCTATGGAGAGGTCTGGCGTGTTGAGGCGCCCGGTGGTCTGTCCAAGGCCATCAAGTTCGTCTACGGCTACTTCGACGACGAAAGGGCGGCTCGCGAACTAAAGGCTCTGAACCGAATCAAGCAGGTTCGTCACCCCTTCCTGCTTTCGTTGGAACGGTTCGAAATCGTCGATGGCCAACTCATCATTGTCACCGAGTTGGCCAACATGAGCCTCAAGGATCGGTTCGATCAAATCACCGAGCCCGGCCCGATCCGCATCCCGCGTGCCGAGCTGTTGGGCTATTTGCGCGACGCGGCCGATGCGCTGGATTACATGAGCGAAAACTTCTCGCTGCAACACCTGGATGTGAAACCGGAAAACCTGCTGCTGGTCGGCGGTCGCGTGAAGGTGGCCGACTTTGGCCTCGTCAAGGATCTGCAGGACGTGACCGCCTCGATGATGGGCGGACTGACTCCGGTCTACGCCCCGCCCGAAGTGTTCGACGGTCGGCCAAGCCAGCACAGCGATCAATATAGCCTGGCGATCGTTTATCAGGAGATGCTGACGGGAATTTTGCCGTTTCCGGGCCGAACGCCGGCCCAGTTGGCGTCGCAACATGTCCATGCCCGCCCGCGATTGACGCCCCTTCCACAGTCCGATCAACCGGTCATCGCCCGAGCGCTCTCCAAAGATCCCGAGCAGCGATTTCCGAACTGTCGGGCCTTGATCGACAGCCTGCTGGCAGCCGATCGGGCCGGGCACGGCGACCCGGCGGCGCCAGACCGGTCCAAGACCGCCGAAATCGACGCGGCGCGTGATACCACGTCGCTAAAACTGCAAGCGGCCAAGACCGACACCGACTCGCGGCGATTGCACGGCCAACCCCAAGTCGTTGTCGATTCGCCGTCACCCAACGTCATGACCCAGGTCATCGGTGGCGAGGCCGCTGATGCACGGCCCGTGGCCCAATCGGCTCCGGAGGTAATGCCGCCGGCTGCCCCGATCAAGACGCTCGTCGACTTGCCGCCGATCGACGTGTCGTCGATCGAAATGGGGCTGCGGCCGACCTTGTTCTTGGGGATCGGCGGCACCGCCAGTCAAACGCTGCGACGGCTGCGCCGTCGGCTGAGCGATCGACTGGGGCCATCCGTCTCGGTTCCGGCGATTCAAATGTTGCTTTTGGATACCGACGCCAGAAACATTTATCAGGCGACCCAGGGCAATCGAGAATCGGCGCTGTCCGACAAGGAAACGATATCGCTGCCGCTGCGAAACGCCCATGACTACACGGCGGATGCTCGTAACATCCTGCAATGGCTGAGCCGGCGGTGGCTATACAACATCCCGCGCTCGCTGCAAACCGAAGGACGCCGCCCGCTCGGACGCCTGGCATTGGTCGATCATGCTCAGCAGGTATTAGAGCGCCTGCGCGAAGCGCTGGCCGACATTACGAGTCCTGCCGCGATCACTGCGTCCACCCTGGCAACCGGCCTCGGCTTTCGCTCGCAGACGCCGCGAGTTTTCTTGCTTTCCTCGATTTCCGGCGGGACCGGCGGCGGAATGGTTTTGGACGTAGCCTACGCCGTCCGCCAGATCCTCGCGGATCTTGGCTGCTCCGACGACGGTGTTTGTGGAATCCTGACTCACTCGACCGACCGCAATCCGGCGGCCAGCGACCTGGCCATCGCCAATGCCTACGCCTGCCTGACCGAACTCCAACATTACAGCGGACCCAGCTACTATCCGGGCGAACCCGCCTTTGGGCTGCCAGCTTTCAAAGGAAACGAGGGCACTTTCCCCAACGCGTATTTTGTTCACATGGGCGATGATCTCAACGACGACGAATTTGAAAAGGCGACCGACGCGTTGGCGTCGTATTTGTATCTCGACACCATGACGCCGGCCGGCACGGTGTTCGACAAGTGGCGAGAATCAACACCGGCCAGCACCCCGGAGCGAGCCGGCGAAACGTCGCTGCGCAGCTTTGGGCTGGCCTGCATCGGTAGTTCGCAGTCAACGTTGCCGACAATGGCCACCGAGTTCCTCTGCAAGGCGGTCGTGGACCACTGGCGCGGAGCCCGTCACGATGTCCAGGACGAATCAGGGCCAGCGTCGCTCATCGAGATAGCAACCCACCAGCGGGGCGCTGAATTCAGTCCGACGCAGATGACGGAAGTCGAAGCCATGGCGGCCGACCACGCCCGTCAACTGGAACTTGACATCCAACCGCTGCACGAGCATATCCAGAGGCTTCTTGAGAACGAACTCGGCGGCGATGCCGACGCGGTGTTCGCCAAACTGCTCGCGGGAGTCGACCAGCACCACGAGCACGTTGCTTCTGGGCGGTCGGTAGTCGCGCAACAGCTGTTTTCGACCATCAATAGCCTGTTTGGCCAGTCGAGCAGCGCGTTGGACTGGAAAAAGCCCACGTCGGTGCCGCTACGACTCGGGTTGGAGCGGCAGCTCAAATCGCTCTCAGGGCCCAAGGGAGATACTCTGCGCGACTGGATTCTGGAATTGACCGAAAACCCAACCGTTAGATTTGGCGGAGCATGGAGCGCCAAGGAATGGTTCGCGGGCCATCTGTGCGGGCTGCAGGCGAAGTGCACGGAGTTGCTCCGAGAGACACAGCACCAGTTGCCGGCTCTTGAGCAGGCGCTGCTCGGATCCGAGGAAGCCGCGCCCGCGCGTGGCAAGGTTTTTGGCTCGCGGCGACCCGCGAATCCGCATCCAGAAGTGGAAGTCGCCATCCTGCAGTTGATTCGGCTACGGTTCCAAGAAACCTCCCTGCTCGGTTTAGGCAAGATTCTGCTAGGGATTTCGGCTCAAGTCTCCGTTGCCGGAGACCAACTCAAGGAGTTACAGCGCGAACTGGGCCGGCTGTCACGCGAGTTCGCCGCCGCGTCCCCCTGGGACGACACCGATCGTAAGACAGGGCAGTCGAAGGTCGTCGGCGAGGTATGGTCGATGGCAGCCGGAAACTTGCGTCTGCGGATTCTCGAGTTGGCACGCAAGGTTG
The DNA here is from genome assembly GCA_041499515.1 of Planctomycetia bacterium. Taxonomy (GTDB): domain Bacteria; phylum Planctomycetota; class Planctomycetia; order Pirellulales; family PALSA-1355; genus PALSA-1355. Next base: position 11,127 of record JBGQKM010000118.1, read on the forward strand.
ACGAGCGATTCCAAACCACGTTTCTGCAACAACAGGGCGGCTTGCGGAACGTCTGCCAGAAGGCGGATGCCATGCGATCGACGATTCCAGCTGCCTTGCGAGCCGCTGCACGGGCCGAGGTCGTCAGCGCGTTGAAGGAGATTTCGATTGCCTCGGTTGTCCTCGACGCCGGCCTGACCGACGAGCAACAGGCCGAGCGGCTGCGCGCGTGCGTCGACGCGGCCAGGCCACGATTGACCGACTGCGGCGGATCACAACATTTGCTGGCGATCGTGCCGACGAACTCGGCCGGTTCGGCACTGCAAGAAGCGGTTTCGCACTTGGATCCACCGGCCACGCTGGTAAGCGACTCGGACGCGGACCTGGTATTCTGCTACGAAGTGCAAGAACTTTCACTGTCCAACGTCGCCGCGCGTTTAATCGAAAATCGCAGCGACTTCGTCCAGATTTCCGCCCGACTGCACACGCGGATGGACGTAGCCTGGTCCGGACTTGGCCACACAGGCGGTCGCACCTGAACGGATTGCGCGGCGACGTCGATCGGTCAATGATCGTGCCGCCGTGAAGGGCGACTCAGTAGTCGCACTCCACCCCAAGCATGCCGCCACGAGCGCATCCGCCCAGCGCGGTTGTCTTGTTCTGTTGGCTTGCGGCGTCAGTGCGCGGAAGGAAGCCGCGAGAGCATCCACAGCAGCAGTACCAGAACCAGAATGGGCGCAATCGCCAGACCGCCGCGCTCCGCGCACACGACGAGATCCGATTGAACCGCGGGCTCGACTTCCACCAGGCCGGTTTCTTCGTTCACGACCTGGTACGCGTCCTGCACGTCAGGCGGCTCGTCGGCAAGCCTCGGGGACGTCGTCGCGAACACGCACCAACCGGCGAACAACAAGACGCAAAACGCCACCGGCCAGCGACACTGCCGCAACACGGAACCGCGTTGCACCAGAGGTTGCTCTCGGCGATCGACCAGCCAAAGGAACGCCGCAATAGCCAAAAGTGCCGCTGTCCGGGGAATTTGCAATTGAAAACCGGCCGCCATCAAATAGGCCATTGCCGAGGCGCCAAAAAGCATCGATGGCATTTTCCCAGCCGGCTCCCGCGCCGCACGGTACACAACCCGGCTCACGATCAAGCCTCCTTGCCAGACCAGCAGCACGCGATAAGCGAGCTCGAACCAACTCCACGGTCCTACGGCGGCGGCAAACAGCGCGGAGGCCGCCAGAGGCAAATAAATCCAGCGCCCTTGCCAGAGTTTGTCCCTGGTCAACCTGCACCGGTCGAATTCGACCAGCGCCATCAGCGAAACCGTTTGCAGCGCCAATTGAATGCTCGCGTAGACCGCCGACGGGCCCGCTTGAATCGCCAACACGTCAAACCAATCGACCAGCCCCTGTGCGACGGCGAACCCGACCAGCCATGGGCCGCCGCGGTGTGCGCCGTCGCGTCGGTTCAGGACGTAACCCATACCGGCCAAAACGAAAAACGTCAGTCCGCAGGCATAAGCGTAAAAGGCGGAATAATTGGCGGTCATCCTAAGTCTTCCTGCTGTAAAACCACCGGATTCGACCGGGAGGGCAGTCAATTCTGGATTAAAGGGCTCAAATCGGCAGACTTGCTGTAACGGTAAAGCGGCTTAAGAGATTGTGCTGGAATCCATCCCCAACATTCTTCGACGCCTTCAAATCGTGTGCTAAGTGACTATAGGTCACGCGGCCCGGCCGAAGATTTGGGCTGTTCGTGACGGCTATGCGGGCTGTGTGGCTTCATTCCGAAATAACGGACAATGTGACGGAAAACCCATGGTTGTGATCGTCGGATGCATCGTTGTCGTGGCGGCCGTCTTGGCCGGTTTTAGCCTCTCCGGGGGCGAGATCGGCGCGCTGTTTCACCCCACGGAAATCTTAACCATTGGCGGCGCGGCACTCGGTGCGCTGATCATCATGTCGCCCGTCAAGGTGCTCAAAGACCTGATGCGGGGCCTGCTGGCGACGCTCAAAGGTTCGCCCTACAATCGGCAGGCGTACTGCGAATTGTTCAAGGCGATGTACGATTTTTTTCGCATCGCGCGGCGCGATGGCTTGCTGGCCCTGGAATCGCACATGTCCGAGCCGCACGAGAGCAGCATCTTCAAAAAATACAAGCTCATCGGCGACAATCACCACGTGTCCGAATTCATCTGTGGGGCCCTTTCGCCGGTGATCGAAGGCTCCGCCACTCCGGTCCAATTGAAGGCCCTGCTGGAGACCGAAATCCACGTCATCGCGGAGGAACATAACGCCCCGTTGCATGCGCTTTCCAAGACGGCCGACGCGCTACCAGGATTCGGCATCGTGGCGGCCGTCTTGGGTATCGTGATTACCATGAGCGCGATTGACGGCCCGGTGGAAGAGATCGGAGAGAAAGTGGGCGCCGCGTTGGTGGGCACTTTTTTGGGCATCTTGGCGTCCTACGGATTCTTCGGTCCCTTGGCCTCGCGCATGGAGAGCTTGGGAGAGGCCGAGCTGGCCTTCTTCCGCACGATCGCCTCGGTCGTCTTGGCCTTCATCAATGACGTTCCGCCAAAGATCGCCATCGACCAGGCCCGGCGCGGCGTGGCCTCCGACTTGCGGCCTTCCCGCGCGGAACTCGACCAATTGTTCAAGGACGCGGAAGCAGTGTGACCGGACGATGGCTACCGCCTCGCCCCGAGATCTGGACTTCAGGCTACCAACTTTTTGTCGCTAGGAAGGATCGTTTACGATGGCAGGCCATGGCGGCGCATGGAAGGTCGCGTATGCAGACTTCGTGACTGCGATGATGGCCTTTTTCATGGTCATGTGGATCGTCGCGCAAAACAAGCCCGTCAAAGAAGCCGTCGCCAAATACTTCAAGGACCCCTCGGGCCATTCGAGCGTCTCAGGCAATAAATCGGGTTCGACGCTCCCGCTGAAGGAAGGCGGCCCCTCGCCCCTGGACAAAAGCCCGTTCAATTCCGCCAAAGGCCGCCCCTCGACGCAGCCCGGCCCTCAGTCGTCGGAAACCACCGAAAGACGCACGGGGGCAAAATCCAATCGCATCGCGCTGGCAGCCGATGAAAACTCGACCGTCGGCATGCAAGTGATCTTTCAAGAAGAATCCGCCGAACTGGATGAGAGCGGCAGGAACATCCTGGATCAAATGGCTCCGGCCCTGCTGGGTAAAGTCAACAAGATCGAGATTCGCGGACATGCCTTGGGCCGCTTGCCGCCCGGGTCCCCTTTCAAGAATCCCTGGGAACTATCGTATGCGCGCAGCGTGGCTACGATGAAATACTTGCTGGATAAAGGGGTCGATCCACGTCGCATTCGGTTGAGTCAGAGCGGGGCGAATGATCCCAACATGCTGGATGACGGCGCGGGCGGTCGCGTGAAAAACTCGCGTGTCGAGATCTACGTGCTCAACGAGGTCATCACCTCCGCGTCAGACGCCGAGCAGCGACGAAACGATCGTTCCAAAAAAACGGCTCCCAAACGGACTCCGCACGAGAGGTCGACCAGCGATGAGGATTCCACCTAGCCGTACATTCTAGGGGGAAGCGACGAGCCGACATTTGTCAGCGATCTCCGCGCGGCGCGCCTTTTCAGCCAGCTCTCGTTTCGGACACGCGCCATCTCGGCCATGTTTTGGCATGCTCAGCGCACACGCTCCCGAAGGATGTGCCGCCCTACAGGCCGTTTTCGAGCGAACCGCGGGCACGGCCATCTTGCCTGGATCACGACACTGCCGGATAATGCGGCCCGCCGGCGTCGTCCCTGGAACCGGTTTCGAAACTGCGAGGACTGTCCCGATTTTGCGCTTTTCTTCGGAGCAAAATGGGACTGTCCCCTTCTCCGAGCAGTTTCGAAACCGGTTCTGGGACCAACGACCGGCTGGTTGCGAACCGTTGCTCATGGGGACAGGAGACACTGGTTTTGGGTCCGCGGGACGACATCGTTCGACTGGACGCCGCGCGGTACGGTCAGGCCCGCCGGGCGCTTGGCCGGGCGTTCTACGACTACAACCTGATGGTCTACGCCGCTCCAAACGCACTGCGACGGGCGGAGGGCGTGACGTCACTGTATGGCGCCATTCTGTCGGATTGTTTTCGTCACGGCGAGGTGTACGTCACGTCGGACGTGATCGGCGCGGCCTGTTGGTTGCCGCCTGGCGTCGCCAGCCCAAACCTGGTTCGCCAGATTCGCTCGGGCATGCTGGCGTTGCCGTTTCGGTTTGGCATTGCCGGTTTCGGTCGGCTCTTGGCCTACGACGCCATGGCCCAAAAGCTGCATCATGCCCACGCTCCGGGACCGCACTGGTATCTGTCGGCAATCGGCGTGGAACCCGAGCGACAAGGGCAGGGGGTCGGCGGCGCATTGATGCGGCCGATCCTCGAGCGGGCCGACGCTCAGGGCCTGCCGTGCTACTTGGAAACGCATCGCGAATCGAATGTTCGATTGTACGAAAAGCACGGGTTCGAAATCTCCTGCCGCAGCGAGGTTCCCGGACACCCGCTGAACGTGTGGGCCATGTTGCGCAAACCGCGTTCGTCCACCCGATGACAGCCAGTGGCAGGCCGCCGGTCCTTGCAGGCAGTGCCAAACTCTGCTTCATTTAGTCCTTTTGATTGGCGGCAAATCCGGCGGCACGGGACCCGCCGTTTCGGCCTCTGCCGGACGATCGCGGGCCGCACGCTGTCGGCCGATGAGATCGTGCGGCTCATTGAGATTTTTGGCGATACTTAGGGACCTTTTCGAGGCCCCGGATTTCCACGAATATCGCGTCTGCCTCGGAGATACTTTGCTTCGCCGCATTGGTTGATGTTACACTAGGCCTCGGTCCTTTGGATCCTGCCCGTAGCGGGCACTGGTTCTTGGAGCGTTTTGATGAGAATCATCGGTATTCAATCGTCCGCGCGTACGAAACCGCGCCAGCGCTCTCATGTCCAACGCGCGTCGACCAAGCGATGGTTCCATCCGAAGTTGGAGCTGCTAGAGTGCCGCTGCCTGCTTTCGATCAATGCGCCGGTTGTCGATCTCGACGGCTCGCTCTCGGGCGGCATGGACTTCAGTTCGAGCTGGATTAATTCCATGCTTCCCTATGCGTCGGGTTCCGGCGGCGGAAACGTCTTTATTACCGCGGTATCCAATGCCACGGTGACCGACGCTGACATCGCCACCTTGACTTCGATGACGGTCTCGATCGTGGGCGTCCATCCGGGCGACTGGTTGTCGGCCAGCAATGCCGGCACCAGCATCGCCGCCCCTAGCTACAATAATACTACCGGCGTGCTCACCCTCTCGGGCAGCGACACCCTGGCCAATTACCAGACGGTGTTGCGGACCGTC
>JBGQKM010000119.1:0-16293 GCA_041499515.1 Planctomycetia bacterium
ACTCCCGATCGACTTACGCTACGGTCACGCAAAACGTATCTAGAATCGTTTCGTGTTTCCGCAGTGAGCGGCTCGCCGGTGTAGTTTCGCGACTTACCACGTCCTTACCCGCTGCGCTAACTTGGAGCTTTGCCATCCGGGCCAAGAACCAACCCACGCGATGCAAAACCGTTGACACCTCAACCACCCCTCAGGCCGATCAGCTAGAGGCCATTATCCCAAAACGCGTGGCATGGTTTCTAGTGGCGTTTGTGAGCCAATTTGGAATTATTTCGAGGAGCCTCTTTGTGGTGGTCGGGCTCCTGCCTGCTAGAATGCGCCCGGTAACACGGCTCTGCCCGGTTTGCCGGATTTGAGCGATGCCCCATGTTCCGTCCCCCAAACAACGACTCCCGTCCCCTTTAATTCGTCTTTAATTCGTCGCGTCTGTTTGATGCCGGCATGTCGTTTTCTTTTGGGCTCGTAGCGGGATGTAGATGAAACGTGCTAAGCTACTCACGATGTTCTTCGGACTCAAACAGCAGGTGGATCCATGTTGCGGATAATCGGAGCGGCGGCGGTAAGCGTGGCGGCCGTTGTCGGCACCAATTGGGCGCAAGAGCCGAAGCCGGATACGAAGTCGTCGAGTGGCGAGGACAATTTGAAAGCAAGCGCCGGCCACACCGCGATCGTGCGGCCCGGCAACTCGGAGTACAAACAGGGGATTCAGGCACAACAGAAACTTGATTACGCCAAGGCGATCGCGCACTTTACCGTGGCCATCAAACTCGATGGCCAGAATGCCGACGCCTTTTTGCAACGTGGGGCCTGCCAGGCGATCCAACATCGGGACCGCGATGCATTGAGGGACTTCAACCGCGCGATTGAGCTTAAACCCGACTTTGCCGACGCGTATAGCAAACGAGGGACGATACTTTTGGATGCGAATCGAACCGACGAGGGTCAAAGAGACCTTGAAAAGGCTGTGGAGTTGAACCCCCGGCAAGCGGACGCGCAGTATCTCTTGGGCATGCTGTTGCTGGCCATGCGAAATGACCCGCCTTCGGCCCTGCGCCACCTCGACAAAGCCGCCGCCCTATCGCCAAAGAACGGCGAAGTGTTCAAAGGCCGAGCCCTCGTTCATCGCCGTTTGGGCAACGTTGCCAAAGCCCAAGAGGACGAATCTCGCGCCAAAAAGCTTGGGGCCGTTCCGTGAATGGACGAATTAACGGGGACGGGAGTCATTGATTTGGCTGGCGGGTTTGCTATAGTGCGGCCATGCCACGACGGGCGCGAAGTATTGTTGGCGGGCTGGTCTACCATGTGCTCAATCGGGCCAATGGCCGGCTGCGCCTGTTCAAGAAAGATGCCGACTTCGCGGCGTTCGAGACCGTGCTGATGCAGGCGCACGCACGCCTGCCGTTGCGGATCCTGGGCTACGTCGTGATGAGCAACCATTGGCACTTCGTCGTCTGGCCCGAGTCGCGCAACGACCGTCAGGTGTCGGAGTTTTTTCGTTGGCTGACCGTGACGCACTCGCAGCGTTGGCACGCGCATCATGCCACGTCAGGGATGGGGCACGTCTATCAAGGGCGGTTCAAGTCGTTCCCGGTCGAGTCCGACGAGCATGTGCGGAGCGTGCTGCGCTACGTGGAGCGAAATCCGCTGCGTGCCGGACTGGTGCGGCGCGCGGAGCAGTGGCGATGGGGAAGCTTGTGGCGGAGAACGTCTGGCGACGCCGAGGCGCGTGCCTTGCTGAGCGATCCGCCCCGCGGCGTGCCCAAGGATTGGACCCGTTACGTCAATCGGGCCGAAACTGAGGCCGAGCTGACGGCGCTGCGCGAGAGCGTGCGCCGTGCCCGGCCGTTTGGCGAGCCCGCCTGGCAAGCCAAGATCGCGCGGCAGTTGGACCTGCAACACACGTTCCGCTCGCCCGGCCGCCCGTTCAAAGATCAAACGCCAAACAATGACTCCCGTCCCCTTTAAATTCGCACGCAAAAATAGCCCGCGAAAACGGGCACTGGGTGCGCGCTGGGCAAACGGCTAGAATGCACTCGTGCCTGGCTCCCAGGATGGACCGCTTCGAGAGCTGCGAGGATTGCGATGAGCGCGCACCCGTTTGTTCACTTGCACTGCCATAGCCATTTCAGCTTGTTGGACGGAGCCAGCCCGATCCAGGGACTCGTGGATCGGGCCAAGGCGCTGGGCATGACCGGGCTGGCGCTGACGGACCACGGCAACTTGTACGGGGCCCTGGACTTTTACAAAAAAGCCCGCGCCGCCGGCATCAATCCGATCATCGGCTACGAAGCGTATATCGCCCCGGGCAGCCGATTTCAGAAAGATGCACCCGGGGGCATGAAAGAGGCCAGCTACCATCTAACGCTCTTGGCCCAGAACAAAACGGGCTTCAAGAACCTGGTCAAAATGGCCTCGCAGGCCTTTTTGGAAGGCTTTTACTTCAAGCCGCGGATCGACAAGGAACTGCTGGCGGCGCACAGCGAAGGCATCATCTGCTTAAGCGGCTGCGTGTCAGGTGAGTTCAGCCGCACGATCCTGCAACAGCATGGCGACCTGCCCGACTTGACCCAGGCCATGGACATCGCGGGCTGGTTCCGCAAAGTTTTCGGCGATCGCTATTTCATCGAGATCCAGAACAACGGGCTGGAGATTCAGCGGATCGCCCTGCAAGGCGCCGTCGAGGTGGCCCGGCGGATGGGCATCCCGCTGGTCGCCACCAGCGACGCCCATTACGTCAATCGCGAGGACGCCGAAGCTCAGGACGTGCTGTTGTGCATCAACACGGGCAAGTTCCGCACCGACAAGCAGCGGCTGCGGATGGAGGGAGACCAGTTCTTCCTGCGCAGCGGCGAGGAGATGTACGCGGCGTTGCCGGACCAGGAAGAAGCTCTGCGGCAAAGCCAGCAGATCGCCGACAGCGTGGAGATCCAGTTGGATCTCGGCCGGCGGCATTTTCCGACTTATAAACTGCCGCCGGAAAAGACGGCGCAAGATTTTCTCCATGAGTTGTGCCTGCAGGGTCTGAAAGACCGTTATGCCGACGTGCCCGAACGCTGGGAGAACGGCGCGTTGGCCCCGGCCGTGATGGAACGGCTCGATCATGAATTGTCGGTCATCAACAAGCTGGGTTTTCCGAATTACTTTTTGATCGTGTGGGATTTCGTGCGTTACTCGCGCGAAAACGGCATCCCGGCCACGGCGCGCGGCAGCGGCGTGGGCTCGGTGGTTTCCTACGCGCTGTATTTGAGCCACGTCTGCCCGCTGAAATACGATCTGCTGTTCGAGCGGTTTCTGGACGAGAGCCGCAAGGAAGCGCCCGACATTGACATCGACTTTTGCAAGGATCGCCGCGGCGACGTGATTCAATATGTCAAGGAGAAGTACGGCGAAGCGAACGTGGCCCAAATCGGCACGTTCGGCACATTGGCCGCCCGGGCCGCGATCCGCGACGTGGGCCGCGCGTTGGGCATGCCCATCCCGCGCGTCGACGCGGTGGTGGCGATGGTCCCCGAGGAGTTGCACATCACGCTGCCCAAGGCCCTGGAAGAGAGCCAGGAACTGAAGCGGACGTACAACAGCGACCCGGAAGTTCGCGAGCTGTTGAACCTGGCGATGAAGATCGAGGGTCTGGCGCGCAACGTGGGCACGCACGCCGCGGCCGTGGTGATCGCCGACCGGCCCTTGGTCGAGTATGTGCCCCTGGGCCGCGTGCAAGGCAAGGAAGAAGTCATCACCCAATGGGCGATGGGGGACGTCGAGGCGGCTGGCTTGTTGAAGATGGATTTGTTGGGCCTGCGTAACTTGACGATCCTCTCGAAGGCGGTTGACCTGATCGAGCAAACGACCGGCCGGCGGGTCGATCCGTACAAATTTCCCCTGGACGATCGCGAGACGTTCGCCCTGCTTTGCCGCGGCGAAACCAAGGGCATCTTTCAACTCGAAAGTGGCGGCATCCGCGACCTCCTGCAGAAGATGAAGCCCGATCATTTCCGCGACATCATCGCCACCAACGCCCTGTATCGCCCCGGACCCCTGGAAGGCGGCATGGTCGACGACTACGTGCAGGTGAAGCACGGACGGAAACGGGCCGACTATCCGCACCCGGTGATGAAAGACGTGCTGGAAGAGACGCACGGCGTGATGGTCTACCAGGAACAGGTGATGCGGATTCTCAATCGCCTGGGCGGGATCGATTTGCCCAAGGCCTACACCTGCATCAAGGCCATCAGCAAGAAGAAGTTGGCCGAGATCGCCAAGTATCGCGAACAGTTCGTCGCCGGCGCGATGGACAAGGGCCTGGACCAGTCCAATGCCGAGGGCCTGTTCGGCATGATCGAAAAGTTTGCCGGCTACGGTTTCAACAAGAGCCACTCGACCGCCTATGCGTTGATCGCCTACATGACGGCCTATCTCAAGGCCCACTATCCGGTCGAGTTCATGGCGGCCCTGCTCTCGGGCGACATCGACGCGCGAAACTTCAAGAAGAAAGACGCCCTGGTCGAGCACCTGGAAGATTGCCGCCGGATGGGCATCGAAGTGGTGCCGCCGGACGTGAACCGCTCGGAGGCCGATTTCACGGTGGCCGACGGCAAGATTCATGTCGGACTCTGCGCGATCAAGGGCTGCGGACACTCGGCCGTGGCGGCGCTGGCGGCCGCGCGGCGCTCGGGCGGCTCCTTCCGCGATATGTTCGATTTCTGCGATCGGGTCGACCCGGGCCAACTCGGCCGGGCGACGATCGAAACCCTGATCAAGGCCGGCGCGTTCGATTCTTTCGGCGCGAAACGATCGCAACAGATGGCCGTGGTCGAGCGTGCCATGCAATCGGGCACGGCGGCGCACGCCGATCGCAAAAGCGGACAAAAGGGCCTGTTCGACGCCCTGGACGAAGAATAAAAAAACGCCGCGGGCTCATCGGCCAGTCTGCCCGAGATGCCCGAATGGGATGATCGCCAGCGGTTGGCCTGCGAAAAAGAAGTGCTCGGGTTCTATCTCAGCAGCCATCCGCTGGCCGAACACGAAAAAACGCTGACCACGTATTGTTCGCACACCACCGGCGACGTGTCGAAGCTGGCGGCGCGGACCGAAGTCATCCTGGGCGGAATGCTCTCGGCGATCAAATTTTCGCAGACGAAAAACGCCCGCTCAGATGGCGCCGGCACGAAATACGCCATGTTCGACCTGGAGGACCTGCACGGCGCGGTGCGTTGCATTCTCTGGCCCGAGCAGTTCGCCCAATACGGACACCTGGTCGAGGCCGACGCGACGCTGGTCGCCCGTGGAACGATCGATCGTCGACCCGGCAGCGACGAGGCCAACCTGATCGTCAGCGAACTGATTCCATTTTCCGAGTTGCACGGCCGCTTCACCCGGGGCATCGTGGTCCGCGTCAGCGAAGAGCTGCACACGCAACGCGGGCTGGACGATCTGCACGAAATCCTGCGCGGCTATCCCGGCAATTGCGAATTGCAACTCGTGGTCTGCCTGGCCGACGGCAGCCGCGTGGTGATGAAAAGCGAAGGGATGCGGGTCGACTTGAACGCGGAAATGCGGGACCGGGTCGACGCGTTGTTGGGGCCGGGAAATGTACGGCTGATTGCCGCGCCGCCAGCCCCCAGCGGCCCCCCGCGCACCTCGGGGCCGGCACGGGCCCTGGCTCGGCGATAGCGGTCTGGTTCGGCCGGTTTTTCCGGCATTTTCGCGGCACAAAGCGTGCCGGGCCCGCTCCGGAATTCGGCAAATTGGTTGCTTTACCTAAACTGCCCAATTAAGATCAAAAGAGTATTTTGCACTCGCGCGTCCAAAGATCGTCCATACCACGCTTCCACCCCTGGTTCATCGCTGAATCCCGGGGTGGAGGCGTCTCCGGAACACTTCTTCTCGTCGGGGAGAGCCTGGGCATGTATCGCCGTGAATTCCGCGTCGGATCTCTGTTGCTGCTGGCGGTCCTCGCCGCATCCATCACCCTCTCGTCGCACGCCACGGCGCAAATCGGCGGCGCCGGTGGTGCGGGAGGTGCTGGCGGCGCCACGGGCGGTACAAGTGGTGGCACCACCGGCGGCAGCACAGGCGCCGGCGTCAGCGGTGCCAACGGCGTGATGGTCGACGCCGAGGGAGTCTTGAGACTGCAACATTTTCCCGATCCCCAGGGCATGCTCGTCAAGAAGCGCATTGCCGAAGCCCGAGCGCATTTGAATCCTCAGGTCGCCAAGGCCAGCAAACTGCGCAAAGTGTCGCTCAATCGTCTCGAGGCGGCCGTGCGCGGACAGCTCGAAAAGGGCCAGGCGCCGAGCGAAGAAATGCAATTCCTGGCCGGGCTGACCCGCGTCCGCTACGTGTTTTACTATCCTGAAACGAAAGACATCGTGCTGGCGGGGCCCTCCGAGGGCTGGGTCGCCGATGCGTCGAACCGCGTGTGCGGCATCGAGAGCGGCCGGCCGGTTTTGCAATTGCAAGACCTGGTCGTGGCCTTGCGGGCCTTTGCGCCCGGCGAGCGCCCGGCGCCGGTGATCCTCTGTTCGATCGATCCAACGCCGGAAGGTTTATCGCGGATGCAGCAGTTTCTGCAGAGTCTGGGTTCGCATGCCACGCCGGACGATACGGAGATGATCGTCAACGGCCTGCGCACGAACTTGGGCATGCAAAACATTCGCATTGGCGGCGTCGCGCCCAACACGCATTTCGCCCAGGTGCTTTTGGAATGCGACTATCGCATGAAGCTGATCGGCATCGGCCTGGAAAAACCGCCGGTGCGCATGGTGAGCTACGTCGATCGCGCCACGCCCAGCAGCAGTCGCAAGGCGCTGCAGCGGTGGTACTTCATTCCCGACTACAATTCAGTGCGCGTGGCCGTCGACAACCTGGGGATGGAACTGGTCGGCGACATCGTGAAACTCGTCTCCGAAGACCAGATCGTCAACCCCGACGGCACCCGCAGCGTGACGGGCAAGGGCAACAAAGCCAGCGACTTGTTCACCAAGACATTCACGCTGAAGTACGCCGAACTGGCCTCCCGCCTGCCGGTGTTCGCCGAGATGCGCAACGTGATCGATTTGTCGATCGCGGCGGCCTTCATCCACCAGCAAGGCTTTTACGCCCAGTCGGGCTGGCAAGCCGCCACGTTCAACAACGAGCAGGCGCTGGCGGTCGAAACCTACAACACCCCGCTGCAAGTCGAAACCGTGTGCACGGCCATCTGGAAAGGCAACCGGCTGTGGACGCCGGTCGGCGGCGGCGTGACGATTCAGCCGCGGCAGGCCCTGCAAACGCAAAACCTGTTGCGAGACGAAGACGGCAAAGTCTCCGAAATCCGCGAGTCGGTGAGCCTTAAAGAGATTCCCGCCAATCGCTGGTGGTGGGATTGATCGGGCCGTCGTCTTAGAAATGTGACTCCCCACAGGGGCCGGGCAAAACTGCTCGGCCCTTGCTATTTGCGTGTCCGTCTCCCCCGCGATTTGGGGCAGATCGTGGGGGGTAGTCCGTGCGGTCCGACAACGCCTTGCCCGGATTGACCTTGTGCCGGGCGGTCGTCGAATGGCTTCCGTTTGCCCGGTCAAGCCTTAAGCCGATGCGCTTCCGCGTCGTGCGGTTGCGGATTGAAAACAGTTTGTGTTTCGCGATTCTTGGGTTATGATCGCTTCGACGCTGACGCCGGCCATCCGATCTCATGAAGCTCTTGTCACGCGGAATGCTTCGCTGTCATTGTGCACATTCAGTTCGCGCTGCGCGCGACCTCGCCGGGCGCTCGAGCCGCGTGAGGCCGGCGTTCACGCTCGTGGAGCTGCTGGTCGTGATCGCGCTTTTCTCGCTGCTCATGATGATGCTGTTGCCCGCGATTCAGTCGGCCCGCGAAAGTGCCCGGCGCGGGCAATGTGCCAGCAATCTCAAACAGATCGGCTTGGCGCTGCACGGCTTTCACGCGGCCTGTCGAGCGTTTCCTCCGGGGCGTGGCGGGCCGCCGCCCAAGGTGTTTTCCGCGCTGGCTTATTTGCTGCCTTACCTGGAGGAAGGCGCGCTGGGGCTGCAGATCGACTATTCGCAATCGCCAATGCCGCTTGTCATTGCCGGCGTCGCGTACAGCGGTGCCGCTAACGCCGACGCCGCAACGCGGACAATCTCGGTGTTGCAGTGCCCCAGTGACGTGGCTTCGGGGCGCGTTCCCGGCATGCCGTATGGGGGCACGAACTACGCGGCCAACGTTGGCAGCGGCACGCCCGATGCCGGCAGTCTGGTCAACGCCGACGGAGTGTTCTTCCTGACGTCGAGCGTCGCGTTTCGCAATCTTTCCGACGGCTCGTCGCACACGGCCGCCTTCGGCGAACGGATGCTGGGCAACAACGAATCGTTCTTGACGATCACGTCCGAGCAAGCGCAGCTCGCCGTGCTGCAAATCGACAACGGCGTCGATGTTACTCCCGCGACCTGCGCAAGCCCATCCTCGGGCGCTTGGTACAGCCAACGCGGCGCGAAATGGATCCTGGGCAACTACGGGAACACGCTTTACAACCACTATTATTTGCCGAACGATCCGCAGTGGGACTGCATGAACCAGCCGCAGCAAAAAGGGCTCACCGCGGCACGCAGCAATCATCCCGGGGGCGTCCAGGTCTTGTTCTGCGACGGCAGCCTGAGGTTTGTCGCCGACGCGGTCGATCCGGTCGTGTGGCGCGCCGCGGCCACGCGCTGCGGCAACGAAACGGACGACGGGATTTGAGGCTCGCTACGGCTTCGGCTCGACTTTTTTGATCGCGCCCTCGACCGGGCTTTTCGCGCCCTCGCTGTATTTCGCGCCGATCAGATCGTACGACTTCTCGGCACGGGCCTTTAATCGCTTGAGCGCTTCGCCGAACTGCTCTTCCTCGAAACTCTCGTCGCAAAACGCGCAGCAGCTCTCGAACGTGAAGCCCAGCCGCTTCCATTGCGTCATCCCGCCGGGCGTGATTTCATCGGTCACGGGGCACCAGACGGTGCTCATGGCCTGCATGAAATTGTTGACGAACCGCTGTTTCTCGGCGGCCTTGGCAAAGCGGTCGGGGTGCTCCATGAATTTCTTCTCGGCGTCCGCCTTGCTGCCGCGGTACGTCACGCCTTTGTACTGCCACGTGGGCAGCTTGGGATCGGACGGCACGAGGTAGACCGGACACAGATCGGACGACTTCTGCTTCTCGGGGATCTTCACCTTATCCAGCATCACCGCGTCGGCCGGCAATTGCCCGGTCGCGCGTGGGGCCAGCAGCAACAACACGCCCAATGTTACGATCCCCATGCGAAGAAGCATCTTGGCCTCCTGAGTGTCGCGAAATGTTCGGTCAGGGTTTTTCCGCCGGCAAGCTCAAAGCGACCAGCCGGGCGTCGTTCGTGGCCACCACGATATACTGTTTGCCGCCGGCCAGATACGTCATCGGCGTTCCGCTGGGCGGCGCCGGCAAAGCGATCTCGGCGATCACGTGGCCGTTGGCTTTGTCGAAGGCGCGAATCACATTGGCCCCGCCCTTGCCCCGTCCGCCGCGACCGGCGGCGCCTTGTCCGACGAACAGCAGCGTCTTGGTCAGCAGGGGCCCACCGCCGCCGCCGCCGAGCGGACCCACGTCCTTGCCGGTGATTTCCTTGACTTGTGCGCGCGGCCCGTCGCCGTGCGGAATCATCCACTCGTGATCGCCCGTCGTCAGGTTGATGGCCGTGATCCGCCCGTAGGGAGGCTTGAAGAGCGGCAGACCGCGCGGGCCCTCGACCGGAGCACCGAACCCGCCGCCGCCGCGGATGAAATTCAGATTCGAACGCGCCGAGTCGGGCCGGGTCAACTTGACCGAAATGGGCATCGACATCGACGGGATGTAGAACAACTGGGTATCCGGATCGAACGCGGCACCCCACCAGTTTCCGCCGCCGGCCCAGCCGGGCATGTTCAAGGTGCCTTTTTCCGTCGGGGGCGTGAACAGCGGTCCATGGTCGTACTCATCGAGAATCTTCTTGGCCTCGGCCCGCAATTCAGGCGTAAAGTCGATCAGGTTTTCTTCGGTCGAACCTTGCGTCTCATATGGAGCCGGCCGGGTGGGAAACGGCTGGGTCGGCGAGGTGCGCTCGCCCGGCACTTGCGACTGCGGCACCGGACGCTCCTCGATGGGCCACACCGGCTTGCCATTGGTGCGGTCAAACACGAAGGTGAATCCAGTCTTCGTGATCTGCGCCACCGCTTTGATCGAACGGCCGTCGACCTTGATGTCGCACAAAACCGGCGCCGCCGGCAGATCGTAGTCCCACAGGCCATGGTGGATCGTTTGAAAGTGCCAGACGCGTTTGCCGGTCGCGACTTCGACGCAAACCAGCGCCTCGGCAAACAGGCCGTTTCCCAGGCGGTGGCCGCCATACCAATCGTTCGTCGGCGTGCTGAACGGCAGATAGACGTAGCCCAGCTCGTCGTCGGCGCTCATGATTGTCCAGACATTGGCGTTGCCGGTGTACTTCCACGAATCGTCATCCCACGTCTCGTTGCCGAATTCGCCGGCCTGGGGAACGACGTGGAAGATCCACGCCGGCTTGCCGGTGCGCACGTCAAAGGCTTGCACGTCGCCGCGCGGAGCTTCCTTGTTCTGCGGACCGTCGGAGATCGACGAGCCGACGACCACCACGTTGCGACACACCAGCGGCGGCGAGGTCATCGTGTAGTTGCGTGCGTGCAGCGCCAGGGGAATGGCCTTGGTGAGGTCCACCTTCCCCTCGTCGCCAAACTCGCTCACGAGCTTGCCGCTTTTCGCGTCGATGGCGTACAGATAAGCATTGTGGGCGGCCAGGTACAATCGTTCCTGGTTGCCGTCGGTCCAATAGGCAACCCCCCGATGCACATAGCCCAGGTTGGTCGGACGCCCGGCCTTGTACGCTTCGGGATTAAAGACCCAAATCGTCTTTCCAGTTTGGGCGTCGATGGCCGCGACCTGCGACAACGACGTGCTGGTGTACAGCACGCCGCCGACCATCAAGGGCGTCGCCTCATAGGCGAACGAACCCAGCGCGCGGTTTTCCTTCTGCAGCGGCTGGTCGGGCGAATCCCACGACCAGGCGATGGCAAGCTGGCCGGCGTTTTCGCGATTGATTTGATCGAGCGCCGCATATTTCGTGCTGGCGTTGGTCCCGCCATACGAGCGCCATTCGCCGGGCGCGGCCGGTTGCTGGCCATGCGCGGCGTGTGCCACCGTTGCCAGAACGAAAATGACAAGAAGCGGAAGGAGTCGACGACCGAAAACGGGTTTTGCATCCATAGCTTGAGAGTGCCCTGATTCGAATGGGTCCGCCTGGGAGAGGGTTCGTGAACGTGATTATGGTCGACCGGCGATGGCCATTCAACCGCCTTTTTTCTCCGCGCCGCCGTCGCACAGGGACACGGCCCATCGACCGGCTCGCCGGCCTGCCGTGGCTTACAGATGTTTCTTCATCCACCCGACCGCGTGGGGAACGTAGTCGGCCGGCAATTTGTGGCCGGCGTCGAATAGCACCTGGTCTTTCGCCTTGCTTTCGACGAGCGACTGGAGCTCGCGGGCGTGCTCCAACGGGCACAATTCGTCGCTGCGCCCCATAATGGTCAGCAGCGGTCGTTGGCCGATCCCCCGCACGAAATTCTGAGGCGCCACCGGGGACCACTTCGACTTTTCAGCCGGCGCCGCCACGGCCACCGCCGCCTTGATTCGCGGTTCCACCCCGGTGAGCAAGAACGTTTGGGTCCCGCCCATGCTGTAACCGAGGGCGCCAAAGCGCGCCTTGTCGATCTCGGTCCGCGTTTCCAGATAGTCGATCGCGCGGCGGTAATCGCGCGTCGACTGGATGTAGATATCGGTCAAGGTGAAGTATCCCTTGCGCGGGCTGCCCGACGAGTGCGGGTCGGTGTAGTGATTGACCGGCGCGAAGTCATTTTGCGCGATGCGGTCGCCGTGACACTGGGCGTCGAGGGCCATCACGGCAAAACCAGCCGCCAACAGCGCCTTGCGAACATTGCCGCCGCTGATGTAGTTGCCATCCTGCCACCAATTTTCCTTGGATCCGGACCATCCGTGCAACAACAACACGCACGGATACGGGGCCGCCCCGCTCGGCGGAAACTGCAGGTATCCCGGCACGAGAAACCCCTGCGCGCCGCGAAACACGATCTTCTCGCGGAACAGGTCGTCTTTCTTGATCCGCTCGACGACGCGCCCTTCCAGCGGAATCGTGGGGTCGTAGTCGTACACCTGGGCGATGGCACGGCTCGCCTCTTCGCCCAGCCGCTCGACCAAAGGCGGCGGGGCGACCGGTTCGTCGGCCCGGACACCGTCGACCACCAGGAGCAGAAGAAAAAGAAGCAATCGGGTGCGTGGAGGACGATATTTGTTCATTCGGATTCGGCGCCGTTGGACGAGCCGCGCGGGGCGCGCTTGATCGGCCTGTTTTCTGAAAATGGAGTCACGACAGCCTTTGTGCCCGCTCCCGTTCGAGATGATATCCGCTCGGCGACCGGTCGTGAAGTCAGCCGGTGCGCGCGGTCAATTCGACCCGATCGACCAGCACCACGCGCAGATCGCAGACGTTCGTGTCGGTCGGCCCGGTCTTGAGCAGTCCATCGAGCGGCTCGAACCAGTGATAAGCGTCGTTGCGCCGCAAGTAATCGGCCGCGTCGAATCGCGAGGTTTGGGCCTGCGCGATCACCTGGCTATCGACAAAAGCCCCGGCCGCGTCGGTCGGTCCGTCTTCGCCGTCGGTGCCGCCTGAGAGAATCAGGATGCCCTGCCCGCCGTCCACTACAAGCCGCTCGGCGGCCGCCAAGACCAACTGTTGATTGCGTCCGCCCAGTCCGCGCCGCGTCGCCTCGACCAGTTTGACCGTCGGCTCGCCGCCGCTGATCAGGCAATCGGGCCCCGGCCCGGCGCGCATCGCCAGGGCCACTTCGGCCAGGTGGCGACCGACCTCTTCGGCCGGGCCTTCGGACGTTCGGGCCGAAACCATGGCGTGCGAGTATCCCAGTCGTTCGGCTGCCAGGCCGGCTGCGTCGACCGCCACGGCATTATTGCCGATTACCAGATTCGTCACGCGGCAACGCGACACACCGGGCGGTTGTTCGGCGCGGCCGAGGGCATCGAACACGCGCGGCGAAATGCCGGCCCCGCGCGCGCCGTATTTGTCCAATACGGCCAGCGCCGCCTGGGGGGCGCCCTGCTGTTGGACCGTGGGGCCCGAGGCGATCAGATCGAGCGGGTCGCCCAGCACGTCGGAAATCACCAGCCCAATCAGCCGGCCGGCGCCGCACGCCCGAGCCAGGCCGCCGCCTTTGATCTGGCTCAAGTGTTTCCGCACCGTGTTGAGCTCCTCGATCGGCGCGCCGGCGGCGCTGAGAAATTGCGTGACGGCCAGTTTATCGGCCAACGTGACGCCTTCCGACGGATGGGGCAGTAGCGCGCTGCCACCACCGGAAATCAGCGCCAGGCACAGATCGTTCGGGCCCAGCGCGCCCACCAAGCGCATGATTTCTCGGGCCCCCTCGATGCCTGCTGGCGTGGGCTCGTTGAGGCCGGCGGGGCGGGCAGCGTGCAAATGAATGTGAGCCAGCGGCCGGACGCAGTCGGCCGGCACGTTGATCCAGCCGGTCAACTGTTTTTCCTGGCACACGAGCGGTCCCAGGGCTTGCTCCAATCCGGCGGCCATGCCGGCGCCGGCTTTGCCAGCGCCCACCGCGACGATGCGACCGATCGCATCCAACGCGAGCCGTTCATCGCCGATTTCCAGCCGGCCGTCGCGCACGCGGACATTCTGCCGCACCAGGTGGTCCGACTTAACCGCCTCGACCCCGGCGAGCCAGATGGCCAGCGCATCGCGTCGCAGTTGTTCGAGCGTTCGCTTCACGAGGTTGTCCGCCGCCGATGGATGCTTCCAGTTCGCCGCTTGTTGATGCTAATCGATCGGCGTGCCGCCGCAATGGGGAGTCGCTTTGGATTCGTCGCGGGTGCACGATTCCCAACGTGAAACTGACGAACCATCCGGACTGAGCGTCCTGCACGCCTCGCGGGCGGAGAGACAAGTATGGTAGGCTAACGACCTGGCCGCGAGCACGGCGGCGGGCGATCGCACGCAGGTTGGACGATGATTCGGTACCCGATCACGATTTTCTTGAGCGCGTTTTTGCTGTTTCAGGTGCAGCCGCTGATCGGCAAATTCATTCTGCCCTGGTTCGGCGGCAGTCCGGCGGTGTGGACGACCTGCATGCTCTTTTTCCAGGTCGTGCTGCTGGCCGGCTATAGCTACGCGCATCTGATTGCCAGCCGCTTGTCGCCGCGCTGGCAAAGTGTTTGCCACCTGGCGTTGCTGGCCGCGTCGCTTTGGTTCTTGCCGATCCGTCCCGACTCGGCGACGTGGAAGCCGACCGGCGAGGAGATTCCGGTCGCACGCATTTTGGGTTTGTTGGCCGCGACCATCGGCTTGCCCTACTTCTTGCTCTCGGCCACGGGCCCGCTGTTGCAGGAAGATTTTCGCCGTCAAACCGGCCGCACGCCCTACCGGCTCTATTCGCTTTCCAACATTGGCTCGCTGCTGGCGTTGCTGAGCTATCCGTTTTTGTTCGAGCCGCAATTGACGCTTCGCGTGCAGATTGTCGGTTGGTCGTGGACTTATGGACTGTTCGTGCTTTTCTGCGGGGCGTGTGCGCTGGCCTTTGCGCGACCGACACACGCGGCGGCCTGGGCCGAGGAAGGAAACTCTGTAGACGAAATCGACGCCGCCACGCCGACCGGGCGCGATGTCATGCTGTGGCTGGCGCTGGCCGCCTGCGGTTCGGTGATGCTGTTGGCCACGACCAACCAATTGTGCCAGGAGATTTCCTCGGTGCCTTTCCTGTGGGTGCTGCCGCTGGCCTTGTACTTGTTCACGTTCATCCTGTGCTTCGACCACCCGCGCTGGTATCACCGTGGCACGTTTCTGGTGCTGCTGGCGGTGGCGGTACCGTTGGCCTGCGCGGCCATCGTGACGGGCAACAAGTTGGGGATGCGGATGCAGCTAGCGGCCTATTCGCTCACGCTGTGGGTGTGTTGCATGGTCTGTCACGGCGAGTTGACGCGGGCCAAGCCGGCGCCGCACTACGCCACGCTTTTCTATTTGATGGTCGCGGCGGGCGGAGCGTTGGGGGGCATTTTGGTCGCCCTGGTTGCGCCATTGTTATTGTCGGATTTCTGGGAGTATCACATTGGACTGGTCGCGACCGTGATCTTGGCGTTTGTGCCGACGTTTGTCCGCTCGGGCAGCCGCTTTCGCATTCCGCAACCGGGCTGGATCATCGGCGGCGTCGTTTGCGTCGTGGTCGGATTGCTGCTGGGCGCCGGTGTCATGCGGCAAAAAGGCGTGGCTGGCGCGGAACGGACGCTCGAAACGGCGCGCAATTTTTACGGCGTGCTGCGCGTGAAGGAAAAAGACGACATTCACGACGACAATGGCCCCCGGCGCGAGCTGGTCAACGGCCGGATTCAACACGGCTTCCAATATCTCGATCCTCAAAAACGCCGCTGGCCGACTACCTACTACGGCCCCTCCAGCGGGATTGGGCTGGCCATCGAGCATCATCCGCGGCGCGGCGCCGCCGATCCGGCCGCCAGGATGTTGCGGATCGGCGTGGTTGGCCTGGGCTGCGGCACGCTGGCCGCCTATGGGCAGCCGGGCGACACCCTAAGGTTCTATGAAATCAATCCCGAAGTGCTCCGCATCGCAAAGGAGTATTTTACCTATCTCGACGACACGCCGGCGCAGGTCGACGTGGTCATGGGCGATGCGCGGATCAAGATGGAGCAGGAAATCGCTGCCGGCAAGCCGCAGCAGTTCGACGTGCTGGCCATCGACGCCTTCAGCAGCGATTCGATTCCGATGCACCTGCTGACCCTGCAGTGCGTGGAACTATTCCAAAAGCATCTGCGGCCCGACGGGCTGCTGTGCATTCATATTTCGAATCGCTTTCTCGATCTCAGCGGCGTGGTGTTCGGCATCGCGCAAGCGCTGGGATATGAGTGCGTATTGGTCAACGGCGACGACGACGAGAAGCGCGGGATCGACTACACGACCTGGGCGATCGTGACCGTCAACTGGGATTTTCTGAATTCCCCAGACGTTCGCGACGCGATCGAGCCGTGCTCGCCGAAGGGCGGAAAGCCGCTGGTCTGGACCGACGATTACGGCAGCTTGTGGCAAGCGCTCTACTAGAACCGGTTTCAAAACTGCCCGGAGAAGGGGACAGTCCCATTTTGCTGCGCGGAAGAGCGCAAAATTGGGACAGTCCCCGCAGTTTTGAAACCG
>JBGQKM010000120.1:0-16222 GCA_041499515.1 Planctomycetia bacterium
CATCGCGCCGTTCGAACGCGTCTTCGGCTTCACCCTGCTAGGCACCCAAACCATCCAAACCATCAACCGCTTCCCCTTGGGCCTCAGCGGCCTCGGCTCCGGCTTCTAATACCCAACCCCAGAATACAAAAACGTGTTGACGACCTTCCGTCACGACGAATCCAGGAGGACCGGCTCATGCGGAGAACCACGGCAATTCTAATGATTTCGTGCGGCGGGCTATGGCTGGCGATGTCGTTGCCCGCGAGGGCCCAGAATTGGAACGCCTACAATTCCGCGGCCATCCAAAACCGCTACAATTCACCGTACTACACGCCGTCAGCGGTCAGCCCTTACCTCAATTTGGGAGTGAATCCCAACGGGTTATCGAACTATCAAACGCTGGTCAAGCCGATGCTTGACGAGCGTGAAGCTTTGACTCGGCAATCGGTCAATCTGCAGCAGTTACGGCAGCAAATGACGGAAACGCGCGAGTGGCAAGATTCCACCGAGGCCGATCGGAGGAATTACCACGGGCAACCGCAGCCGGCGGTGCGGCGCATGTATTATTCGCACTTTTTCGGCAAGCTGCCTTGATTTCGACGACGGCACATTGACCGCGGGCCGGCTAGCTCGGCCGGGGGCGTACGCTTCTCTGCCAACGAACTCGAAATACGGAATACGCCGCCGCCAGCGACGCAACGAGCCCGATGACGCTTGGCGTGAGGAATAGCCACCATACACAACCGATTCCGCAGGTCGCTAGCGCAGGCGTGAAGGTGGGCAGCGGGCGGTCTCGCAACAAAAACGCCGACGCGGACCCGAGGAGTAAAATTGCCAGGCCGACAAGCAGACGACTTGTCCAATGGTCGTATCCGGTCCGCGAGAAGCGCAGGTCAAGCGCGTGCGATTGTCCGGGCACCATGTAGTGCGTACGGAATAAGTTGGCTCGAGCCGCCGCCAGGAATTCGGTCAGTCCATCAGACTGCGGAATCTGTTGCAGGGCCGCGCCGAGACGCGCGTCGGCGACGCCGACTTGCTTGTCGAGTTCGCGTGCTTCCAGGGCTTCTTCCGATTGGGCGTTGTTGTGTCGGACGGCGATTAGCTCGCCATGGAAGGCCGCGCGGGCTGTGGTGTAGCGGTTTTTCCAAGGTCGATACCAGAGGGCGATTTCTTCCGGCAAATGCTCGCCGACGGTTTCGGCAGGCAGTTGCACAAGCCCGGTCACGTTCTTGAGCCGGTAGAGTTCTTGTTCCACGGAGCTGATGGCCGAACCCGGCTGCGGCGGTTGGCCAAAACCAAACGGTGGTGGGCCGTACACGGTCCACAACGTTCGTTCGACTTCCAGGCCGACCAGGCGGGGCGCGGACAGTTGCCGTTGATTGCCGGAGCCTGCCAGGGGTCCCGTGAAAATGACTTCGACCCGTTGCGGCAACTGGTGGGCTCCCAACCCCAACCGCCAGCGGTTGTCCCCGATCGAGGTCACGAGGCCCGGCAAGTTTTCCATCGACACGTGCAGCAACCGGTGATTGGGCGGTAACTCGAGCACGCAGCTCGTAGCGCCTCCCGGTTCGAGATCGAAACTTGCGAATCCCTGGCAGCTACCATCGGCCTGCCAAATCAGATGGAGATCCGCCAGTTTGACGTTCGCCGCGGCGCTGGCGCGTTGGACCGCCTTGAGCGAAGCCTGAAAATGCTCACCTGCTACCTGGTAGACGGCCAGCGACTGGGCATTGGGGCCATGGGCCATGAATTCGGCCGGCAGTTGCCCTCGCGACAGTCCAAACGTATCCCAGGTGATTTGCTGCAGATCCAAATGTTGCGGCAAGACGACAAAACGTTCGACCTGCTCGACGCGCAACGGCAGGATGTCCGGAACGCCGCCGACCGAAAGGGCCACCCGACCGCGGATTTTCACTTGTTGTTTGCCGTGGATCGGCTGTTCGGGGTAAAGAATCAAATGCCGCCGCGTTTCGCCGGGGATGGTCACGACTTTGGACGGCATGGGCGGATCGATGCGGTAGGGCTCGGACCACTGCGGGGGAATGCCGAACTGGAGCGCGTCGACGAGGCCCTCGAGCACGTCGATGTGGTATTCCATTTCGGCCATCCAGCGGTCTGCATCCCGCTGGAGATAGGTAATGGCGACGGCGTGCGATTTGGGCAAATTGGGCACCAGTTTGACCTTCAGTTCCGTGGTGCCATTTTCGATCGCATAACAACCGAACAGGGCGCCGAAGCGGTCGGCGATTCTATGCTCCGGAAAGTCGATATCGCTGATTCCTGGAACTTTCTCCACATCCACCAACACCGCCGGCTGGCGATAGAGGTGCAAATGGTTCTTCTTGGTTTCCGCGCCCAACAACTTCCATTGTGGAAGTGCAAGCGTCTCGGATTGCCTGGCGTCCAAATGGCCTCGCAGGGATAACTGTTGCTGGCCATTGATCGGCGCCGTCAGAAAGATCGTGATCTGTCCGTTGTCTTCGGCCGACCATCGCGCCACGCGTTGGACGTTATCGTCCAACATCGACACCTGCTCGATCGCCATTCCGGGCGGGCCCTGTAAGGCCAATTGAAACAGGACGCCTCCGGTAATGGTCAGCGTGGCATCGAACTGCGCCAAGCAGGAGCCCCGCCCGAGACTCAGCGCCAGCGTTTGCTCGACGGTGGTTTGCGGTTCGTTGGGCTGCGTCGCCAGCCAAATCGGCTCGCCGCGCGGAATGCCGAAGGCGGCCTGGGGCCGGAGATCGGCGGCGCCCCAGGCGGCCGCGAAGTCGGCGATGTCCAGGGATTTCGAGCCCTCGCCCGTTTGAATCTTGGGTTGCAACGCCGGGTCCACCGATACGGCCAACCAGCGTTTGGCGGGTCGGGCTCCGCTCGATTCCAAACGGGGCAAGCGTAAATTACCAACTCCGGATGTGTTGGTCACGAGGAACGAGAGATTCACTTCCACCTGATCCGAAACGTCGCGTGAAAGCTCCAAGTCGATCTTCTGCGGATCACCGGGAATCGTATGCACCGCGACGATCGGCGATTGCGAGTTGGGTGACGACAACAGGCGGAGCCGCGGATCGGCCAAAAGTCTGACTTGACGCACGTGGCCGGCCAGTACACGGTATTTGAGTTTTGCGTCGATGAGGGTCGTGCCCGGGCGGACTTTGACCCAAATCAACTCCTCGACTTCCAGATTCGGTGGCGCTGCGTCCATCCCGCCACCGGTTGGCCACCGCACCGCGAGGCGATTGCACGCGCCGAGTTCGGCCCGAATCACGCCGCGATCCTTCTGCACGCGGATCAGACCGCGCGCCGTGGGCAATTCAATGCTGGGCCCATCCGGCGGAATCGCCAACTCGAGCGTCGCGTTGGTCAATGGTGGTATGGCCAGGTCGATGCCCGGGCCGGTCGCCACGGATTGCGATTGCGGCTGCAAATCGAGTTCTAAATTATACTGCCTGGCCCCAAGCGCGCCCAAAATCAGCTCGTCGCCCGCGGCGTTCCAGGTCGGCGGAATCGTGCGGCCATCCAGTCGGACTCCAATAACGGGATTCGTGGCGGCCTCGTGCGGAAATGGCAATTGGACCTGAACGTTCGACTGGAGCACTTGCAAGTCGAAAGTGGCTTTGAGTTGCAACAGGCCCAGTCGTTTGCTGGCAGGGTCGTGCGACAAAATGCCTTGGTAAAAACCGCGCGTCACGAGCCAGCCCTTGGGTCGGTCGTCGACCAGCGCGGCCTGCCGAGAAAGCCGCGTGTAAAATTCTTCCGGAAGATAGTATTTTTCGCCGACAGGCTTTTGCTGGGCATCGACCGGCACGAAGACGCGGTGAATCGGCGCTTCGGCAGCCGGCGTCTCGGCCTTGGCTGCCTGGCCTGGTTGCTGCACGGGCGCGGACTTGGCGATTGTGGATTCCGAGGCGGCGCGAGGGGGATTGGTCGCCTCGTCCGGCGCGGCTGGCGCTCGAGTTGGATTCGGCTGTGCTGCGGCGATTGCGGCGGCAAAACTCAACGCCGTTGCCAGAAACAGCAGTATCGCCACCTGGCGAATCGCGCTGCCGCGTTTCGTGTGAGAACCCCGAGACGAATCGTTTGGCCGGTCCTGCGGTTGGGGAAGCCGTATCATTCGTCGTGCCAGGCAAAATAAACCGGCCAGCAGCGCGGAATTTGCCAGCGGCACATAGGCGACCGGCAGCAGCAAAGACGCCGAGGCCGCAAACGCAACCAACAACACCAGCAGTGCTGGCCGTTGTTGAACTCTCCAAAAACCCACGCCGACGATCGCCAAAAACAGAGCCCAAGCCAAGGAACGCATTGAGGCTCTGTGCACGATGCGAATACGCGGGGAGCTGTCTTCTGACAGATAGAATCCGTAGCTGCTCCAACCTCGCGATTCCTGGGCATGCACTCCGGCGATCTCGGGCAACGACCAGGGAGATTGCCCGCTGTCGGCCGCGGCGCGCCAGGTTTCGATCGATGCAAATCGCGACTCAGACTCGTCGGCCTGGGCACCGTGCAGCTCGTCGGCCAACGGGCCTGGCGAAAGCGTGTACATGACACTGGCCTCGGGCCCGGAAAGTTGGCTGTCATAGTTCGCTGCCCCGGAGGCGCTGGTGATGACCGCGACATTCGAATCGACGATCAACACCAGGTGGGCTTCTTTCAACAAAGTCAAGCCGCGGGACAGGGCGGATTCGCCCGATTGAAATCGAACGCGGGCTTGCGCTGTCAGACCGAGCCACGTCAGGCTTTCGGCATCGACCAGCAGGGCTCGCCCGGCTTGGGCCTCGGCCTCGCTGCACAACGCAAGCAACTGTCCCCAGGTCAACTCCTCGCCATTAAGATAATCGCCCAGAAAGTTTCCCAGGTTTTGGGCAAGTTGCTCACTGGCTTGTCGCGACAACTGGTTTGCGGTCTCGCCGGCGAATATCGCCTGCCAGTCGGCGAAGGCCAGAGGATTGAAAACGCTTGCGCCGGCGCGTCGCCCTAATATGCCAAAGAGTCGTTGCGACCAGGTCGGCATTGCCAGCGAATCGTTGGGAAACCGGCTGTCCGAGTCGAGAATCTCGTAGCCCGGAGGCAACCAAACCGACCACTGTCGAGCCATGATCGGAATGTCCAACCGCGGAAACGCGGGCGCCTCGTTGGAAACGAGACCGGGCAGTTTGCCGGGAGTGACGTAATAGAGAGACAGTGTGGAAAAGCTGCGTCCGGGAGGCAGATCCACCGAGAGAGCGCCTTCGTCCGACGCGGTCCGCTCCAGAGGCAATCGCTGCTGGTCGACCCAGACCGCCTGCAAGGTCGCGTCGGGCGGCAGCCAGACCCGAACCTGCTGCTGGCCGGCGGTTTGAATGTGGAACGCCGCCCGATGGGCGCACGGGCCATCGACGGCGTAACGCGACTCGATCCAATGGTTCCAGACCCAGGCACCGGAGGCGGCCTGAAGCGCATCGGCCGGAGCGATGCTCACGGCAGGCTCGGTCCCCAGATCGTCGCGCGAAGGCTGGTAACGATACGTTGCGCGCGCCGTTTGGTACCGGTCGGGCTCCAAAAGCTCGGCGGGAATGGACGTGAGACGGCGGTTCGTGATTGTCAGTCCGGAGTCGCCGAGCGCTCGGATCGCCAAGCGTCCAAGCTGCACCGTGGCGTCGGCGACCGAAACCAGCGCCAAGGGCGTTTCGCCGTCGAAATCTATCGACCGAATCGCGCGCAATTCGAACGGACCGGGGCGGGCCAGGCGCACGTTGATTTCCCAGACTTCGCCGCCGGCCGGCAAGCCGACCTGGGCCTGCTCGCCGGCGGAAATCCGCCTGGCCGACAATTGTCCAGAGTTCCCGCCGGCCATATTCCACTCCAACGGAATCTCATGCGCTTCTGAAAAACGCAGAAGCAATCGCTCGACGCGGGCGGCCTCCGGAACACATTGAATGGTGTAGGTCTCGGTCAATTGCTTTTTTTGTACCGCGGCGTCGATACGAATGTCGACCCTGTAACTCGGCTTGCGTCGTTCCAGCCCGACGGCGGCCTGAGCAAACACCGCGTCTTCGGCAAACAACAGTCCATTCGGCGGCAATGGAAAAAGCTGCAGTTCGGCCGGCTTGAGCTGCACGGCGTCGCGGCGATCGAGGTCCTCCGGGCCCGTCCAGCGCAACTCCGATCCTTCCGCGGCACGCACGCTGATCAGTCGGGTGCCGCTCTGAAACGGAGCGAAGCTGAGCATCTCGAGTTGTTTGGCATCGAAGGTGGATCCGGTTGGCGGCGCCCGATGTCCACGAATCGCCACCCGGGTCGGGTTATCGACGGTGACAGGGCGATCGAAGCGTATTCTCAAGTCGGTCCCATTAGAGGATGAGTCGACGAGTTCCCAGTCCAGCGGCCGGCTGGATTCCGGATTCGCAACGGCGTCGATGGACCAGGGGGATGCGACCGCGATTTGGACGGCCCGACGCTGGCCGCGGGCAACGCTGAGTTGCACCGTGCAATGGCTGGTGATTTCGTTGACGCCCACTTCGACCACGGTCCCGCTGTCGATTTTGAGTTGGTCGCGGGGCTGCGCCAAAAGCACGTCGATGTTGGCCCCAGGGTGGTAGTATTGAATTTCGATCGACTCGCCGGTCGCGGGGGCCGGCAGCGCGGTGGTTCTTGACTGGCGGCAGCCTTCGGTCACGAGTTGTTCCAGGACAAGCGCGTTGGGGATCAGCAGTTCGGCCGTGCCTTCCTGCCATGACATGTTTTGAGGCCGCAGCCCCGGCAGCCGCCACCTCGTGCCAACCTCCATCGGCGCCACGGCCGAAAGCTGCAGCACGCGCCCCGTGCCGTCGATCGGCTCGGGCATCTGCAAAACGACATGGGAGATCGCCTGAGGCGTTGGGGTCGTGGCCGACCACGGTATCTCGAGTTCGCCGTAACGCGCCGCCACCAGCCGCAGGCTGGGATCCAGGTCCATGGCGATCTGTTGCAGCGGCTCACCGTGAACGTCGAGCTTCAACTGGGCGACGACGCTCAGTCCCCGCGTCGAAAGTTCATACGTCAGCGCCTGTCGCAATAGCGTCAACGGCCGTCGCTCGCGAACCGCGTCTTCCGGAACGACCCGCAAGTTCACCCGATTGTGGCCGCCCAACTCAATCATCCACCGGTTCGTCTGCGCCTTCGCGCCGGCGCTTTTCGAGACGATTCCGCGATCGGCGACCACGTCCAGTCCGCCAGGCGCGTCGAGCGTCAAGCGGGTCATCGGGCCGCTCGGCAACTCCAGTCGAAAGCTCACCGCTCCCGAAGCTGTCCGTTCGCCGCGCAGCGACCATCGAAAATGGAGCTGCGTGCCGTCGACCAACACGCACACTCGGCCATCCGGGGCCGTGCCGAGTACCGCGGGCCGCGAGTTTTGTTCCGGCCAGACTGCCGCGCTCAGGGCCGGACTGCAGGGATCGAGCAGCAGCATGCTCTGGCGGTCCGCGCGACGCACCAGGCGCAACAGGCCGGTTCCAACCAACAGATCGTCGCCCACCAATTCGGCCGTGTAATCGGCCTTGTCGATTTCCGTCGCCTTGGCCGAGGGCGCGCCGCCGGCGCCGGCCTGCACGGTGCTCAAAAGCTGTTCGAATTCCTTGGCCTCGATCGGAATATAGCCCTCGGACCATCCGAGCTTCTTGATGTCTTCCTCGGGTAAGTAAATCCGACGAAAGGGCGGCGGCGCCAGGGCCGCCGGCGCGACCGACTCCTGCTCTTTCGGCGCGGCGACGCCGACGCTCGGCAGGGCGGCCATCCAAAGCAGAAACGCCAATCGCGGCCCGCTCATGATTCGCTTTCCGGTGAAGTGGGCACCAGCGGCTCGGTGGAAGTCGACGGCTGAGCCACGCTGGCCGGCGCGCGCTGATACATCTCCGTGGCAGGGCGTTCGATCGCCTTCGAGCTTCCGCGCACGGGGATCGCAGCCGTCGCCGGACGCAACGTCACGCGAGCCAACAACGCGGCCACCAGGGCCAAGACCAGGCCCAAGCTCGATGTCTGCGCCAGCAGCAGGGCCGTATCCGGATCCACCAAAATGTCCGCCGCCACAAGAACCGCCAGGATAAACAACCAGGCAGGATGGCGTGCGACCGGAAAATAGATCAGGATCAAGCCGCCGACCAACAACGGCAGTGAAGACCACAAAACCAATCGAGCGCGGTTGATCGAATACACTTCCAACGGCTCAACGTTGCCGATGGCGCTGAACAAATACCGATTCGTCGAGCGCGAAACGGCCGGCTGACGCACGGCGGCTTGTTCCGGCGCTTCGTCGGCCAGCCGGGCGCGGTCGCCGTTGGGCGGCGTGTTGATCCAACTTTCCAATTCCCCTTGATCCAAGGAAGGCTCGCGCTGCCAGGCCCAGTTAGTCCACATCCAACGGTACTCTGGCGTGAAGTGATCGGGCACGAACAGAATGTGCTCGCTGGCCGGCAAGATGAGCTGCCAATACAGTTGCTGGACCCACCGGGCTGACTGGATCTGCGGACTCTCCAGCGTCAACCGCCCCAACGGATGTCGATCGCTGAAATGATAACGCACATTGAGCAGGTGCTCGTTGCGACCCGCGCCGGAAAGGGAGACGATCACGTCGCGCTGGCGAACCGATTCGGGCGTGACGCTGCGGCCGTCGATTTCCAATTCGATCGTTCCCATCTCGACTCCGGTCGGAAGCGAAAGCTGGAGCCGCGGTTCGCTGGTGGTCAGGCGATAGATCGCGCGGTCCTGGCGCTGGGCGTCGATCAGTCGCGTCTGGATCCAGGCCTGTTCCACCGTCGTGGCGCTTTGGGCCGCTTGTTCTTTCGAGCTCAGACCCAGGCTGACCTCGGAAATGGCCCGCCGGGCCGAGAGCGTAAAGGCGTTGGAGTTGATCGCCGGCCGATGCCGTGCGTCCTCCGCCCAGGGACCAGGCGGATAATTCACTGAAATGCCCGCCTTGGGCACGACCACGAGTTCATTGCCGGTCAGTTGTCCCTCGCCGGGTATGACCAGCGGTATGATGACAAGCGTGCTGGCCGTGCTGGAGAGTCTTTCGTGACGCTCGACATAACTGATTTTCAGTTCACAGCGTCCGATCCGCGGCCCGGGCAGCGCAACCCGTATCGGCGTGACTTCCGCGTCGCCGTCGACGCGTTCGCGCACCGGCAGGGGGAGCAACTGCTGGCCATCGAGCGTGATGTTCAACCGTTCGGAGCGCACGGCCCGCGGCACGCCCAAGATCAGGTGGTCGGTCGGCTGATAGGCGATCTGAAAGGCGATCCGCTGGTCGACGCGCGTTTCGCGTTCGTCGACGTCCAATTGCGTGGCCAGCGCCGCGGAGATCGCCTGTTCGTGGACCTTCACCGACGCCACGAATTTCGCCTCCGACCCAGTCGTGCGAAAAGCCAGCGGGTCTTGCTGGCGCTCGGGCAGCTTGATTTGCGGCCGAACGGCCTGGGGCGCAAGCGCCGTGCTGGCATCGGGCTGCAAGGTCAGTTCGATATTGTCGTCGGGCAGCACGGCCACGTTGGCCGGCGCCGCTTCGCCCTTGAGGCGCGGAAGTTCCAACGTCACGCTCTCGGCGCCGGCCGCAATCTTTTGATGCGCCTCGAGCGTCAATTCCAGCTCGCCGGAAGATGCCTGGACCAAAGGAATGGCCACCGGATTGGCCGTGTTGGCCACGGCCGCGTCGACGTCGACCAGGTTGGCCGGACCCATCGAGTCAACTTCCCAACCGGGCAGCTCAAGCTCCAATGAACGAACTTTAGCGCCTCGGATCGTGTACTTCAGTTTGGCACGCAGCCGGGCTTCGTCGCTGCCGACCAACAACACGTATTCCGGCTCGACCCGTACGCGCGTCTTTTGGGGTACGACGCGGGCGGTGAGCGAGTAGGGCTGCACGTACTCGAAGCCGGCGGCCAGGTCGTCTCGTCGCACCTGGCCGCGAAGCTCGTCGACTTTCTCGACGTGATTGGTTTCTCCCCATAGAACCTGCCAGTTGCCTTCGACCTGTACCGCCACGGTCCCCCACTGCCGCACCGCCCCGACGACGTCGAAACCGGCCAATTGCAGCACGACGTCGTTCTGGGGTGAATTGTGCGTCCGCTCGGTGACCAGGCGGATTTTGACCGGACCGGTCGTCTTTTTTTCCAACTTGACTTCGTAGAGCTTGCCTTGCTCGGCCGCCGTAGCGATGGCCACCAGGGACATGCCCGCCTGCGTCGTGTTCACGTAGTCGGCGCCGGGCGGCAGGCGAACTTGGAAGCGATCGAATTCACCCGCCAGACTGCGAACCGTGAGTTCCACGTCGCTATTGACGCTGCGTCCGTTCATGCGAATCAACTGGGCGCCGCTGGCCTCCAAGACGGTGGGTAAACTCGCGACCTGGCTTTCGGCCGCGTGCCAGGCCACTTCGAATTCGCCCCCGATGCCGATCATCTTCAGTTCCGACTTGCCGCCCTCGAGCGTGCGAACCGATCCCAGCGTGCTCCCCTCGGAGACTTTGGCCACGGTGTGCTCAAACGGAACTTGCAATTGCAATTGCGACACGGCGGCGCGCGGCAAGCTCAACCTCAGATACGACTCGGGGCCGATCTGCACGATCGGCGCCAGCAGCTTAAACGTGATTCGATGCGCCGCGTCGGCATCGCTACGAATCCACACGACGTATCCGTCGCGCTCGGGCTTGAAATCCAGCACGTGCTCTCCCGGCCCCTCGAAGGCCGGCTCGCGCAACACCGCCGTATTCAGACGCAACGGCACGCCCACCCAGCCCTTCTCAAGCACCGTGACTTTATATTCGGCGACCAATTCGGCGGTCGGGCCGGCCGCGGAGCCGGAAAGAGTCAACTCCTGAAGACTGTACTGCGGCTTCTGCGTCTCCTGGGCAAGTTGATTCCTCAGCTTGAACAACGCGGTGAATTCTTCCAGCGTAAAGCCGGGCACCGCCACCAGGTTGCCGTCCTTGTCGGGTAAGTAGTAGACCGGCGGCGACGTTTCCCCGGGCAACAGCGGCTCAGGCGTGCGTTTTTTCACCGCGGGGGCAGGCACGGTGGGCTCGGCCGGCGAAGGAACTTCCTGGCCGCGCGCAATGCTCGCCAAGGCCAGGCACGCCCATAGCGCCCCTAGCGTGAAAAGAAGAAAGCCGGACTGCCAGAGTCGCTGTCCCAAGGCAATACGCCCCTGTAACTGCCAGCCTAGGCTTGCAGTAGGCCAGAACGGTTGAGAAACAAGAAGTGAGAAGGGAAATCCACCTTCTCAGTTTAATCCCATGACTCGGCTACCTCAAAACAATTGTCGGCCCCCAGCGGCACATTCTACCTATCCCCCGGCCTTGAAAAACCACGCCCAGGACTGAACTTAGCTCGCCGATGTGGCGTTTTGCAGTAGATTCCGGAACTGTTCGTGCAGATCTTGGGTGGCGCTGGCCACCGGATGGGGCTCGATCATGTCCAACGGTCCGCCATCGAGGCGCGTGACCACGCCTCCGGCCTCCTCGACGATCAAGACGCCCGCGGCAATATCCCAGGCTTTTGTGCTCATGGCCCAAAACGCGTCGAAGCGCCCGGCCGCCACATAGCACAAGTTCAGGGCGGCCGAGCCGGTCCGCCGCACTGCCTGGCAGTTTAGCAACGCGGCCACGAACTGATCGATCTCCGGCGAGCCGGCTTGCACCTTGGCCGAAAAACTTGCGGCGGCCAGGGCTTGCGACACATCTCGCACGCCGCTGGCGTGAATCGCCCGACCATTGAGCCGGGCACCCTGGCCGCGCGCGGCCGTAAAGCATTCCTGGTGGACCGGATCGAGCACCACTCCCACCATCGGCCGCCCGCGCTGTAAGAGAGCCACGCTCACGCAGTAATGAGGCATCTGATGGACGTAGTTCGTGGTGCCGTCCAGTGGATCGACCACCCAGCAGAATTCGGCGCTTGTATCGAGCGTGCCTTCCGCCTCTTCGCTCAGAAACCCGTAGCCGGGAAACGCGGTGAGAAGCACCTGCCTGACGGCCTCCTGCGAGGCCCAATCGGCCTCGGTGACCAGGTCGGAGGGGCCTTTTTCGTGGACCTCGAACCGGCCGATCCAGCTCCGTAAGGCCTCGCCTCCAGCCCGGGCGGCCTGCTCGCAAAGCGTTAGGTAATCCGGCACTAGAGTCCTTTCCGGTCGCGTAGGCGGTACGCGGCGCGATGGGGCGATTATAAGAACCGCCCCGCGGCACGCAACGCGCCCCGGGGCATCCCTGCTCGGCAAACGAGCCGGAAGACCCCCAAAACCACCCCCAAAAAATATTTGTCAAAAAAGTTCCAAAACGCTGGACTTGGAAAACCGATGTGTTAGGATCAAAGACGAACAGTGGGGAGTGACCCCAAGGTTCGAAGAAAGTGCGAGCGAAGGAGGTTGTCCACGGACAACCAGGCATCATACAGATTTCGATACCCTCTCGCATTCGACCCGGCCTCTTCTCTGTTCCGGCCCCGCCGCCTCGCCTCGCGCGAGCGGCGGGGTTTTTTTATTGCGTCGTTGAGTCTCGCGTTTTTCCGCAACGCACACGATCATGCCTTCGCCCTGCTGGCAGATTGAAAACAACAACGCGCGCCTCAAGCAGATCCGCCTGTCGGCTCTGGTGAACCCCTTGGATCCGGCCGCGGGCATCGGAGAGGTTCGCGTCGATGGCCAGGCACTCGGGGGCTTTGCTTTTCTAGCGGTTGAATTGCCGCGCGTCGAAGCTCAACTGGCGGCCTCGAGTGTCGAATATTATGTCCGCGGCGGCGACCTGGTCGCCACGTATGCGGACCGGCCCGAGCCGCAGATGCGCACCCAAATCTATTGGCGCGCCGCGACGCACGACCTTGGGCAGGCTGTGGCCGCCGTGGAACTGGTGGCTTCGGTGCAAACGAACTTGCTGGATAGCTGCCCCATTCTATCGACGCGCACCCGGATCGACGCCGGCGAGGTTTTTCAGCTCACCGACCCCGAGCGAGGAACGTTCGCCCCACTCGAGCCCAGCCTGGCGCGGGCCGAAACGCGCGGGCCGGCCGATCTGGGTTCGTGCTATCTGTTTCGCCTCGCGGGCGGGAATCTCAGTTACGTCGAAATCGTCCACCCGGCCGAGGCTCAGCATTCGAGCTGCGACGCGACGAATTCCCACGGCGCCTCGTGCGAATTGCGCCACCGGCTGTTTGCCGAGCGACTGGAAAAGGGGGTCATCCTGCGGGCGCGCGTGCTGGGCGTGTTGCTGGATCGCTCGGGTGACCAGGCGGCCGCGGCGCGGCATCATGCGTCGTTTTTGTCCGCGGAGCTGCCGCTGACGACCTAGCAGACTGGCTGCCTTACACAGCCGCCTTAGCCTTGCCGGCGCGCGTCTTTGCCGCCGCGCTTGCAACGGCCGGCGATTGCTGGAAAACTGGAGTCTTTCCAACAAGCCACTCCTCGGGCCCGTCATGTCTGAATCGTTACGCAAACGCATCTTCGACGCGCTAGACTCGCTGACGCTGGTCGACCCGCACACGCACATCAACGCCCATTCCCCGGCTTCCACCACGCTGGCCGACATCATGGGCTATCACTATTACACCGAACTGGCCCATTCGGCCGGCATGCCGCGCTTGCGGATCGAAGAGCCGGGCTTGGATCCCAAAGAGAAAGTCGGGCGGCTGGTCGAATACTTAGGCGTGCTGGAAAACACGATCCAGTCAAGCTGGCTGATTGAAATGGTGCAAACTTTCTTCGGCTTCCCGGACGACGCGATCACGCCGGCCAATTGGGAGGCCCTCTACGATCGGGCGGCCGCGGCCATGAAGCGGCCCGATTGGACGGCGGAAGTGCTGAAGCGTAGCAAGCTCGAAGCCGTTTTCTTGACCAACGATTTTGACGATCCGCTGGAGGGCTTCGACACGTCGACGTACGTCCCCTGCCTGCGCACCGACGACCTGGTGTTTCATTTGGACCAGGCGGAGGTGCGCGCGCGATTGGAAAAAGCCGCCAACCGTTCGGTTCACGACGCGCGTTCGTTGGAGGCCGCGATCGCCCAGCGGTTCGAGCACTTTGTCGCGCGGGGCGCGAGGGCTTGCGCCATTTCGCTGCCCCCCGATTTTACTCCGGTTCCGGTCGACCCGTTGCGCGCCTCCGCGGCCGTCGGCGAGGTCTGGCGATTGGGCCCCCGGGCCGACGCCGGGCGGCAGCGCGATCTCGGCCATTTTGTTTTTTGGACGCTGGGACAATGTTGTGCCGAATTCGGGCTGCCGCTGGATTTGATGATCGGCGTCAACCGCGGCGTGTATGCCGAGGGGGTGTTTCAAGGACGCGATCTTTACGACAGCCGCGTGTCGCTGATTCAATACCGGGAACTGTTCAACGCCTTTCCGCGGGTGAAATTTCCGATCTCGGTGTTGGCCAGCGTGACCAATCAGGAGCTGGTCAGCTACAGTTGGATTTTCCCCAACGTGCTGACCCACGGGCATTGGTGGTACTCGAACACGCCGACGTACATCGAGCACGATGCGGCCGCGCGGCTCGAAGCGGTGCCCCGCAGCAAGCAGATCGGCTATTACAGCGACATGTACAAGCTCGAGTTCGCGCTGCCCAAGTTTGCGATGTACAAGCGCATCCTGGCCAAGATTCTGGCCGAACGGTTCGTCGTCGACCGCGCTTGGAGCGAAGAGCGGGCGATCGCCCTGGGCCGCCAGGTCTTGCGCGACAACGTCGACGCCACGTTTTACGGCCCCGCGTCCCGCTAAAAAAGGCGCGGCCGAAGGTCCAATTTCGTATGGCCCGACAAGAACACGAACGCAAAGATCTGCTGGGCGAAGCCACGGCGCTGGTGGAGCGAGTCAGCCTGCGGATTGCCGGTCGGGATGACGACGTGGTGGTCGGCTTTCGTCGCGATCACAGCGCCAGCTTCTATTTCGGCGGCGACCGTGTCTATCAGTTTAACTCCCAGGGGCAATTGCGGCGGGCGTTCGTCGACGACCTGCTGTTCAAGGCCGAAGAGTGGCAACTGATTGCGCTGCGGCGCGAGCGTACCGCCGAAACCGCGAACCTGGTGCGCCGCGTGTTGGACCGGTCCGCGACGGAGGCCTTTTTCGAAACCATGCGGTCGCATCTCGAAGGGCTGCGCCACGCCCTGGCGAACCGCCAATTCACCATCGTTGGCCAGGTTCCCGAGCACGCGGACTTAGTCGGCCGCGTCTGCCGCTGGCTGGATCAGTTCGGCGGCTGCGCGGCGATTGCCCGCGAGCCGTGGGCTCGTTAGCGCACCGGCAGCGCCACCACTTCGGCCTCGCCGACCGACGAAGTCAGACGGGTCCCCGGCGTGTTGCTGCCCCGGCGCACAAAGGCCAAGGCCAAGGGCGCACGCAAGTGCGGCGAAAATTTCGCGGAAGTCACCTCGCCGACCGGGCGCGCCGCCGACCGCAACTCAACGCCGGGCTCGGGCATCGCGGGGCCCTCGAATCGCAGGCCCACCAGCGTCTGGTTCACGTGGCCCAAGGCATCGATGCGGGCCACCGTTTCCTGGCCCAGGTAACAACCTTTGACGAAGCTGATGGCCAGAGAGTCGCGGGCGATTTCTTGCGGCAAGTTCTTGTCCGTGATATCACGACCGAAGAGCGGAAAACCCCATTCGATCCGCGCCGCTTCGAATGCCGGGTCTTCGCACGCAACCGCGCCGGCGTGGCGAAGCGCCTGCGCCACCTCGGCGCAATCCGCGGTCGCCGTGCTGATCAAAAACCCAACCGGCCCGAGCCAATCAACCCGGCGCAGCCACACGGGCCTGCCGGCCAGAAGGCCCGCGGCATGGGCCAGGCGCGTCGCCGGAAGTCGCACATCGGTCAGCCCCGCGAGCAATTGTTCTGAGTTCGGACCCGAGAGCAGAAGCTCCGACCACTCGAGGCTTCGATCGACAAGCGTGACCTGCTCGCTGACCAGGTAATGGTCCAGGTGCTTGAGCATCGCGGCGCCTTGGCCGGCCACGGTCTCGAACACCAGTGACTCGGGTCCGGCGAAGATGAATCCATGAGCGAGCGTCTTTCCCTGGACGGTCGTCAAAAAAGTTTCGCAGCCAGCGCCGGCGCTCAGCTTGCGGACTTCGGTGGTGCACAGATTGTGCAGGAACGCGGCCCGATCGGCGCCGGTCAGTTCAATTTGCGTCCGATGCCCGAGATCGACCAGCCCGACGTGTCGCGTCAGTGCGTCATACTGGGCCATCTCATCGGGCGATAGGGTTGGAGCGTTCATTTCCACGATTTTGGCTGTGCCGCCGGTTGAGGATGGG
>JBGQKM010000121.1:0-16066 GCA_041499515.1 Planctomycetia bacterium
AGGCCGCGTTCCTCGGCGTGCAAAATCGAACAGCTCAGCAATACCCAGGTAAAAATCGCGATCACCGATCGTGCGTCGTTCTTGTTCATTTCGGAGCAGACCTTGTTTGTTTCGCTATGTTTAAGTCTTCGTTTTCGTGACCGCGTAAACCAGGCTGTTGAGAAACGTTCTGGAAGCGACATAATCGGGCGGCGGGATTTCCTTGATACGCGCTTTGAGTTCCCCAAGCAATGCATCCGTCGTGCTGCGAAACTTGGTTTGATCGGCATGGCTCATGTAGCCGTAATTCGCTTGTTCGGCCATGAGTCGATCAATGATCGCACGCTGGGACGCGAAGCCGTCGTCCTGCAAAGCCCCCGGCCAATTCAACTTCCCGGTTGTGGGATCCATTTGACCTTCGCCGAGCGGTTTTGGAACGCCATCATGAGCGACTTTAACGAGTTGCTCCATCGTGGGTTTTGGGCCTTCCTCGGCTGCCCGCGCTGCCTTGTTGGTCGCTCGCATTTCGAAGTAGGCGTCGGTCGCTTGCTGTCTGTTCTGGATCTCGGCGGACTGGGCCTGAGTCATATTGACGGCGGCCGCGGAAGTCGAAAGATTGTAGTTGCCCTTGGAACTGATCACGTTCGACATGCCGTTCATCGCCGAGCCAGCCGCAGTCGTTGTCCCTCCATAGGCGGGCCAACCGCCGTAGGACCCCACCATCGAAGGCGGCGGAGCAGCGGGCCTGTAGGGCGTCCTGTTCATGTTCCCGGTGCTCGTGCGGGGATTTTGCGCCACAACGAGCACAGGGCATGTTGCAATGATGATTAAAATCCAAACTCGCTTCATAACGGTTCTCCTGCGAACCAGCGATGTTGTGCTGTCGCCCACGATGCAGCCGGAATTCAAAGGAAAATCAAGCTGCCTCGATCATAACTGGCGACTCGCACGTGTCCAGTGTGCCACGCCGGAAACGTCGCAGTTTGGTATCAGCGTTTGTCGCGCCGAAAAACGATTTCGCCAATTCCACCCGGAAATGTTCGGAGCCCGCCATCCGCCGGACAGCTTCACCGAAGCTGTCATTTCCCGAAGAATCGCCTCGCTCGTGTATTGCATACGGCGCATCATCCAGGCTTAGGCCGTCGGCAATTCGAATCCGTGACGGCGCGGGCGTTCCAGATAGCCATTGGCCTCGTCGTCGCCCACGAACACTTCGCGCTTGGGATCCCAGCGCAGCGGTCGGCCGGCCAGGCGGGTGATGTTGGCCAGGTGACAGAGGGTGACCGAGCGATGTCCGATCTCGACGTCGGCCACCGGCTGCTTGCGCGAGCGGATGCAGTCGAGCCAGTCCTGCATGTGCCACCGCGCCTGCCACAGCGCCAGCTCGTCGCTCCACTTCCGCTCTTCCTCGGCAACGTCGAGTTTCTTTCGCAGTTCCGCCGCGATATCGGGCGGATTGGAGGTGAACTTATTGCGATTGATTTCAAGCTTGCCCTTCTCGCAGACGAACACGGCGCCGCCCATCGGACCATGGCCCGGCTCCAGGATGAAGTTGACCTCCACCCCATTGGCATATCGCATGGCGACCTGCCCGTTCGGCCCGGCTGACAGGGGCTTTATTTCGGTCGGTCCGGTGCCATCCATGCCCAGTGCCCACTGGATCTGGTCGAGGCCATGCGCGCCCCAGTTGGTCATCTCGCCGCCTGAGAAATCGCGCCACCGCATCCAGCTCATCCAATCGGGGTTGAACGGTCGCTCGGCCGCCTGGTTCAGCCACACGTTCCAATCGAGGCCCGCCGGCACGGCGGCTTCGGGCAGGGGCTGGCCCGGCGACGCTTGAGGTCCCCCGTAGTTTACCGCGCGAACCTCGAGCACTTTGCCGAGCCCTCCGCTGCGCACCAGTTCGCACGCCACGCGGTTCATCGCCATCGACCGCTGTTGCGTGCCTACCTGAAGCACGCGGCCATAACGCCGCACCGCGTCAACCAGCGCCCGGCCTTCAGCCACATAGAGGGTCAAAGGCTTCTCCGCGTAGATATCTTTGCCCGCCTGGCAGGCATGAATGCAGGGCACGACGCGTTGGAATTCGCCGGTTGCGACAATCACCGCGTCGATGTCCTTGCGATCCAACAGTTTTCGGTAGTCCTGATCGATGGACCAGTTGGCGTTCATCTTGGCCTTGAAGGACTCGGCCCGCGGCAGATTGCAATCGCTCAGGGCCACGATTTGCGCCGACTCGGGCAATTGCTGCAGCAACAGCGAGGCGCGGCCGCCGACGCCAATCGCGCCGACCGTGATCCGGTCGTTGGCGCCCGTTTTGCCTGGCGCCCCCAGCACGCGTCGGGCAACCAATAGCGGTCCGCCGATCGCGCTGGCGGCAAGCGTGGTGGCCGTGGTCCCAAGAAATTGACGACGACTGCCGCGCCGCGTCGATCGTTGATTCTGTCCGTTCATGGATGCTGGACTCCTGTTTTTTCCGCTGTCGGATGGCCCCATGGCGCGGCACACAAAACGGTGCGTGAAGCCATGCCCGGCGCACTCTCGACCCAAGTATATCAAAGGACGACCGCGATGGGGACTCTTTTCGCCAACCCGCAAGACCAGGACGGCTATATCCGTCGCATGCTCGGGCCCACCCTCCAAGAACTCACTTTACCTTCTCCACCGCCCCGCCGCCCGGCACCTGGCCGTACGCCTCGTGGAACTTCTGCATCGCGGCGTCCAGCCGTCCCGCGTCCTTCGTCATGACGGCCTTGAGCGCTTCCCGCAGGCATTCGTCGGCCGAGTTGAGTTGCTCCCGCAATGCGTCCACCTTCGCCTGTTCGGTTAACGACATCAGCGTGGGGGCTGCCGCGCCCATTCCGGCCAAATACCTCACGGCTTGCTCCGCGTTGGTCGCATGCTCTTGGCTCGCAGTCCAGTCCGTTTTTGCCATCGCCTGTTCCAGCCCGCGGATCGATGCGCTGATCGTGGCCACCTGCTCCCGCACGATCGGCTCGGGCTTTCGGGGGTACACTGCTGGCACCGCAACCTCAAACAAGATCAGCAGTGACAACGTGGTCAGCCCCACGGCTACCGCCAGCACCAGCGCCGCCATCCCCAGCGCCGAGAGCCGCATGAACGGCTTGTTCTCGCTCCGCACGCGCCACTCGAACAGCCCCCACGCCACGGCCAGCAGCAGCATCCACAAGGGCCAATAGTTCACGAATAATCTCACCGCCTCCACCAGGAACATGAGACATGAATGTGCATTCGACAGGAAAATCTGCCAGTTTTGATCATTGGTGTCAAAAAATCCATCCGTTCGGATTTTTTCATACGCGGGTATGATTTTTATTGTGACAAATAGTAAGAAAAGCACCTGCACCGCGATCACGATTGCCAGGGCAAGATGCGCGCAGGCCGTCCAAAACCATTTCGCCTTCATGGTCATCTCCTTCCATTGCATGGCCTTGTCGATTACCACCGCCATCATCCGGTGCCCGTGCGTCGCCTCCGACTCCCAGTATATCGGTTCCGGCCCGGCAGGAGACTTGCGATCGCGACTCATGGAATCGTCCAGGCTTCCGGGTTATACTAGCCGCGACACCCGAAAATTCCAGTTCCGATTGAAGCAGGACAGAAGTTGCATCCATTCGGACGAGCGCCCTACGAGAAAAAAGTTATGACAAAACATGTTCGCGTGGTTTTTCTTGCGGGTTGCATCCTGGCATCGGCCGTTTGCGTCCTATATGGCGCACCACCTGCGTTGCCAACGTCCTTCCAACGGGGTGAGCTTGGTCGGCACGTCAATCCGTTCATTGGGACTGGCGGGCTCGCCTATCTTTGCGGGAACGATTTTCCCGGCGCAACGCTGCCCTTCGGAATGGTCCGCCTTAGCCCGGATACCGTCTCACCGGCGGGGAAGCGAGCCACGAACACCTCGGGCTATTTCTACGCGGATGAACGGATGCTGGGATTCAGCCACACGCGTTTGAGCGGCACCGGCGCGGTCGACGGCGGCAACTTTCTGGTGGTGCCAGGCATCGCGCCCTTTTCGGCCAAGGTCCGCGGCCAGGGGCTCAATGCTCGATTCTCTCATGCCAAGGAGGTCGCATTTCCGGGCTATTACGCGGTTGAACTTACCGAGCCCGCGATGGTCGCCGAGCTGACTGCGACACGCCGCGTCGGCGTCCATCGCTACACGTTTTCCGATGCCGACACGCCCCACATCCAGATTCACGTGACCAACGCACTGGGCAAGGGTCGCAGCACCGAGGGAGAAGTCCGCGTCGTGCCTGAGTCGCGCGAGGTCGAGGGGGCCGTGCGCACCTTTGGCACGTTCTCTGGGCGTCATGGCGGCGGCAAGGTCTACTTCGTCGCTCGGTTCAGCCAACCGTTGGCGGCATTTGGAACCTGGAAGGGAGATTCGTTTTCACCCAATCAGGCCGCAGCCACCGGAGATGACATCGGTGCCGATCTGACGATCGAGCACGACGGTTCCAAGGCGCCGATCGAACTGAAACTCGCGATCTCGTACGTCAGCATCAAGAATGCTCGCGCCAACTTGGAATCGGAGGCCGGCGCGGCAAACTTCGACCAGATCCTGGCAAAAGCCATCAAGGAGTGGGAAGACGCGCTTTCGCGGATCCGGATCGAAGGCGGCACCGACAAGCAACAGACCATTTTCTATACCGCGCTCTATCACTCGTTGGCGATGCCCACGGCATTCAACGACGTCAACGGCGAGTATCTGGGTTTCGACGGCCACGTGCATCAGGCCTCCGGATTCACATATTACACGGACATGTCGTTGTGGGACACATTTCGCACCGTCCATCCGCTGTTTACGCTGATGGCTCCGCGCGAGCAGCGCGAGATGGTGGTCTCGCTGGTCGAGATGGCCAAGCAGGGCGGGTATCTGCCCCGCTGGCCGTCGGGCAGCGGCTATACGAATTCGATGTTCGGCACCCCGGCCGACATGGTGATTGCCGAGACGTATCTCAAGGGAATTCGTGATTTTGACGTCGAAGCCGCGTATCAGGCGATGCGTAAAACGGCCCTCGGTCCCACGCCAGCGGACTCACCGTTTTCCGGTCGAAAGGGGATCGAGGAGTACCTGAAGTATCAATACTGTCCTGCCGACCTGATGAAACAGGCTGTCGCCAGAACGCTGGAATACTGCTATGCCGATCACGCCATCGCCGCGCTGGCCCGCGCCCTGGGCCACGACGAGGACGCGGCGTTGTTCGAGAAGCACGCGCTGTACTACCGCAACCTGTGGAATCCTGAAACCCAGTACTTTCAGCCCAAGGATTCGCACGGTACTTTTGTAACGGCATTCCGCCCGCTGATGCTCACCTACGCCGACCTAGCCGGTCAATTCACGGGCGCCTACGTCGAGGGAAGCGCCTTGCAGTGGCGCTGGGCGGTGTCCTATGACGCAGCGGGCCTGGTTTCTCTTTTCAAGAGCCGCGAATTCTTCGTGCAGGAACTGGAGCAGTTTTTTTCCAATTCCATCCCT
This sequence comes from Planctomycetia bacterium, assembly GCA_041499515.1. Taxonomy (GTDB): domain Bacteria; phylum Planctomycetota; class Planctomycetia; order Pirellulales; family PALSA-1355; genus PALSA-1355. The sequence goes on from JBGQKM010000121.1 coordinate 5,483, forward strand.
GAGGTGGGGGCTCGTCCGAACGCATACTATTGGCACGGCAACCAGCCGGACATCTATGCCGCCTATCTTTTCAACGCGGCCGGCCGCCCAGACCTCACGCAGAAATGGACCCGCTGGATCCTCGACAAGAAATACGGCGATCGCGAGAACGGCGTGGATGGAAACGATGACGGCGGGACCCTCTCAGCCTGGTACGTGTTGAGCTCGCTGGGCCTTTATCCCACGGCCGGATCGGACCGATACGAACTTACCAGCCCGCTTTGGAAGCGAGCCGAGATCATGATGGCCAAGCAACCGCTGGTCGTCGTTGCCGACAACTTCGCCCCCGATCACCCCTATGTGCAAAAAATATGGCTCAACGACGTGCCGCTCGACCGCACCTGGCTCAAGCACGGCGAAATCTCGAGCGGTGGCCGGCTGCGCTTCGAAATGGGACCGGAACCTGCCCCCCACGCAACGACCCGTTGAATCGACGCGCCGACGCGTGTGTCCGTCGCGTGAAACGCGCCAAGCACGCCCGCCGTGACGGGACGTTGTAACTCTCAGAGCAACGCGTCACAAGCCGTGCGGTCAGGCCAGGATGTCGCGAATCACCCGACCGGCCACGATGGTCAGCCGCTCGGCGCGGCCGTTGTGCATCAGCGTAAGCTGTTCGTGGTTGAGGCCCAGCAGGTGCAAAATCGTGGCGTGGATGTCGTTGACGTGGGCTCTGTTTTCGACGGCGTATAGCCCGATCTCATCGGTGGCGCCATACGTGACGCCCCCTTTGATGCCGCCGCCGGCCATCCAGATAGTGAATCCATAGGGATTGTGATCGCGACCGTTTCCACTTTCGCTCATCGGCGTGCGGCCGAATTCTCCACCCCAAATCACTAGCGTGCTGTCCAACAGCCCGCGCTGCTTCAGGTCCTTCAACAAACCCGCGATCGGCCGGTCGCTTTCGCGGCAATGGAGCGAATGGTTGCCTTCCACGTCGGTGTGTGCGTCCCACTTGCTGCCCGATCCCATGTACAGCTGCACGCAACGCACACCCCGCTCGACCAGCCGCCGGGCCAGCAGGCAGTTGCGTCCATTGCGGCTGGTCTCTTTCTGGTCCAGACCATACAACGCGCGCGTTTCGGCGGTCTCCTCCGCCAGGTCGATGGCCCGCGGCGCGGCCGCCTGCATGCGAAACGCCAGTTCGTAGCTGGCGATGCGGGCTTCCAGGCTGTTATCTTCTTCGCGTCCGTGAAGATGTTGGCGATTGAGCTGCTGGATAAAGTCCAGCTTGCCGCGCTGGCGGGCACCAAGCATCGCGTCGCTCGGCGCGACGTGCAAGATCGGGAACTTGCCGTCGCGAAACTTCGTGCCCTGATAGGCCGCCGCCATGAAACCCGTGCCCCAGTTGCGGTTTCCGCCCGGCGGATTGTCGATGTTGTCGGTGAGCACGACATATCCCGGCAAATCTTCGCATTCGCTGCCCAGTCCATACAAACACCAGGAACCCAGCGACGGACGTCCGCCCAGAATGCTGCCGGTGTTCATCTGGCAGATGCTGCCGACATGATTGAGTCCATCGGCATGGCAACTGCGAATGACCGCCAGATCGTCTGCGCATTGGGCGATCTCGGGATACCAGTCGCTGACCCAGATGCCCGACTGACCATGCTGCGCGAATTGGCGCCGCGTGGCCATCAACGGCGTAAAGGCGGTGCGGCCCATCGCCGTGATCGGCCGCTCAAAACTGCTCGGCAGCGGTTGGCCCGCCAGTTTGTTCAGTTCCGGTTTGGGATCGAACAGATCGAGGTGGCTGGGGCCGCCATCCAGAAAACACCAGATCACGCTTTTCGCGGTCGCGTGAAAATGAGACGACTTGGGCGCCAGCGGGTTTCCGGCTACGGCAACACTCTGGCCCGCGGCGCTGGCCTCGCGCGACAACAGCGCCATCAACGCCAGGCTGCCGAATCCGCCGCCGGCGCGCGTCAGAAAGTCGCGCCGCGACACGGCGGCTTCGAAATGCGACAGCCGCGCGTCAGATTTCAGCTCATCGTTCAGCATGGCCGAGGGTCCATCAAAGTGCCGCGGAAACTAGTCGACGTATAGAAATTCATTCGAGTTCAACAGTGCATGGCAGAAATCGACAACGGCCGCGGCCTGGGCGGGATCCAGGCCCTCGGGCATGGGCGTAGGCAGCGCCCCCAATGCCGTGGCCTCGCCGGTGGCGGCGATGCCGGCCGCCTGTCTGGCAAGGAATTCGGCCGCGGCTTTGAGTTGGGGCTCGCCGGCCGGCCGCGCAAACGCCTCGCGGAACGCGACCTCCAGCACGGCCGATAGATCGCGGCCGTGCTCGGCCAGCAGCCGCCCGCTCCAGGACTGCGCTTGTTCGAGCGTGAACTCGGAGTTCATCAAGGCCAAGGCCTGAGGCGCCGTGGTCGTGCTGCTGCGCTGCGGACAACTGTTGTGCATATCCGGCAAGTCGAACAAATCCAAGAGTGGATAGCGCAAATTTCGCTTGGCGATCACATAGATCGAGCGGCGATTGCGCTGCGCCGCCGTGCCGTCTGGTTTCCACGCCAACTTGGCGTCGACGCCGCGCGGCAATTCCGGCCGCGCGCTGGGGCCGTGCATGTTTCCATTTAACTGGCCTGCAATCTGCAACATCGCGTCGCGGATCGCCTCGCCCTCGAGCCGCGTCCGCCGTGCATGCCACAACAGGCGGTTCCCGCTGTCGACTTCCAGCGCTCTGCCGTGCAGCGGATTGTCCAGATCGACCCGCGACGCCTGGCGATAAGTCGCCGAGGAGACGATCAAGCGGTGCATTGCTTTCAGACTCCAGCCGTTTTCAATCAACTCGACCGCCAGCCAATCGAGCAATTCAGGATGCGACGCGGCTTCGCCCATGGCGCCAAAATCGTTCGGCGTGCCCACGATACCCAGGCCGAAGTGATGTTGCCAAATGCGATTGACTATCACGCGCGACGTCAGCGGATGATCGGGCCGGCAGAGCCATTCGGCCAGCGCCGACCGCCGGCCCGATGATCGTGTATCGCCCGGCCGAGCGGTCATCGGCGGCTCGCTCGATCCCAGAAAGGCCGGAAAGCCCGGCTGCACTTCCTCCATTGGCTTGCGATAGTTGCCCAGCGTCAATCGAAACGTGGCCGGCGCGACGGCCGCGGCATCGGTCACGGCCATGGCCGCCGGAAGCGGCGCGGGCTTCTGATGATCGAACTCGGCCAATTGCTTTTGCAGCGATTCCATCCGCTGTTTCTCCTCGCCCGTGAGCTTATCCGGAATCTCACGCAGCTTGGGCGTAACATATTTCATCGCCTGCACGGTCAGTTGCTGATCCAGCGCCGTGCGCTTCTCGGGCGGGGTCTCGACGGCCTGGCGAATGTCGGGCTCGAACTTCAAGAGCGAGTCCTTCAACACCTCGTCGCGCCTGGCGGCCAGGATCGCGTCGATTTCATCGCGAATCGACTTCGTCGCCGATTGCCAGGCGGCAAGCTGCGCGTCGTATTGTTGCCTTTGCTCGAGCGTGGCAACCGGCAAGTCGTCTCGCGGCAGAAGGGGAGCAAAAAAAGCTTGCAGCCGATAATAGTCGACCTGCGAAATCGGATCGAACTTGTGATCGTGACATTGCGCGCAGCCGACCGTCAATCCCAGGAAAGCCAACGCCGTCGTCTCGGTCAAATCATCGCGGATTTCCTGTCGACGCTGACGCACGTCGGCCGCGTTGTATTCGTCGGGATACAGCCGGTTCAAGCCCGTGGCGATCAAGGCGTCGGGATTGTCGGGCTCCAATTCGTCGCCGGCCAACTGCTGGCGAATAAAACGGTCGTACGGCAAGTCGGCGTTCATCGCGCGAATGACGTAGTCGCGATATTTGTAGGCGTTCGGCCGAACTGCGTCCTCCTTGAATCCGTCGGTTTCGGCAAACCGCACGACGTCCAGCCAATGCTGGGCCCAACGCTCGCCGAAGGCCGGCGAATCGAGCAGCCGGTCGACAAGCCTGGCATAGGCGGCCTGGCTTTCATCCGCCAGAAAAGCGCGCTGCTCGTCGAGCGTCGGCGCCAAACCGGTCAAATCAAACGTCACCCGACGCAAAAGCGTCAACTTGTCCGCCGGCGCGTTGGGCCGCAGCCCTTTTTCCTCCAACGCATGCAGAACGAACGCGTCGATGGGGTTGGCCACCCAGGAAGCGTCTTTGACCGCCGGCACAGCGGGCCGGCGCGGCGGCTGAAACGGCCATTTGCCGTTTTTAAAGCTGCCAGAACCTTCCGCCGCTTGCAGCGACCCCCAACTCGTCAGTACCAGCAGCCCGGCACACACAAAACGGGCCGCCACGGCCTTCTGCCGAAGGTAACGCATCGCGCCGAATTCCCTTGCCTGAGAATGCCGCATTGGTCTCACGGGCTCTCCGATCGAACGGCAATCCTTCGCCACCTTGCAACAACCAACCATCATAACAACGGGCCCCCCTGGGGCGTCTAGCGCCGGGCGGGTTTTTCTGCCGCTTTTTCACCTGGCGTGGCGACGGCGGCAAGAAATACGAAATACGCTGCCTGGTTTTCGCGTCGCCGGCTCTCAAAAGTCAACCATGAGTCTGGCACCAGTCGACCCACATCCGGCGGTAAGCCTGCTCGACGTTGCGTGCGAAACCGTTGAAATCCAGCAGTGCCGAGCCGGCCATTCGCGGCCGCAGTTCACCGCGCAACTGAGCCAGGCCGGCCAGATCGCCGGCCAGCCCGACCGCAATGTCAACGTACTGCTCGCGCGTCTGGGCGATCAAATGCGTCAGTCCCACATTGGCCAAAACGCTGCCGCCAAACCGTGAGGCATAGGTTTGTCCCTCAAGCATCACCACCGGTACGCCGGACCAGATCGCGTCGCAGGTGGTCGTATGTCCGTTGAAGGGAAATGGATCCAGCCCGATATCGACCTGCTGCATCCGCCGCAAATAGTCGGGTCGCGGGAGCCGTTCACACATTTCGATGCGCTCGGAGTCGATGCCGCGTGCTTGCGCCCCCTGGTGAAACTGCCGCTGCGCATAGCCGCCACGGTTGGCCAGCACCATCAGGCGTGACCGCGGCACGCGAGCCAGAATATCGAGCCAGGTGTCGATCACCTGCGACGTGACCTTGGCAAACAAATTGAACGATCCAAACGTCACGTGACCCGCGGCCAGCGCCGGCAGCGGCGTGATCGGCCCAAACGCTTCGTCGGGCCGATAACAGAAGAACGCCTTGGGCAGGCGCACCAGTCGCTCCGTGTAAAACGGATCGGTCAGGCCCGGAGGGTCGGCCCGCTCGTCGGTCAAGCGGTAGTCCATGGCCGACATGCCGGTCGTGTTCTGATAGCCGATGTAAGTCACTTGAATCGGGGCCGGTTTTCGGGCAAAGACCAGCAAGCGGTTTCCGCCGATGTGACCGGTCAGATCCACTAGAATATCGATCCGATCGTCGCGCACCAGGTTGGCGACTTGTTCGTCGGATAAACCGTTGACCATCCGCCAATGGTCGGCCGTGGCTTGCAATCGCGTCGTGACTCCATCGGTCTCGCGATAGTCGTAATAACAGAAGATTTCGAACTGCTCGTGATCGTGCGCCGCAAACAAGGGTTCGGTGAAGAAGCTGACGGCATGTTCGCGAAAGTGAGGTGACACATAACCGATTCGGAGCCGTCGGTTGACGGTGCGATCGTTCGAGTGCGGCTGCGCCAGTGCCGTGAGCGGCTCGGCATGTTTTTTGGCCCATGCCAGGTGCTCGGCATAAATGGTCGGCGGATCGCGATCCGGATCAAAATTCAGGACGTAAAGCAGATCGCTATGCTGCGCGGCGCCGGGCGCCAATTCCAGCAATTTGCGGAACCACTCGATCGCTTCGCCGACGCGTCCTTGCCCGCGCAGCGCGTTGGCCACCAACAAGCGGGCCGCGGCCGAATCGATTCCAAGCCCCAGCAGTTTTTGGCCGCACTCGAGGGCCTCGTCCGATCGGCCAATGTCATTGCACAACTGGGCAAGGTTAATGTACGGCGCGGGATTCGATGGCTCCAATCGAATCGCCGACTCGTAATCCGCGATCGCTTGCGGAGTTCGGTTCAACTGCGTGTTAAGTATTGCGCGATTGCCAAGCAAGGCCGGAAAATCGGGTCTCAATCGCAGCCCGCGATCGTAGCAAGCCAGCGCTTCTTGCCATTGCCGCTGGTCATGCAGCAGTTTCCCATAATTAGTCAGCACCTCGACGGAATCCGGATTGAGCCGCAGGGCTTCGCGATAGTTGGCTGTCGCGCCCGCCGCGTCCCCCAGGGTCGATAACAGATTGCCAAGGTTGTTGTAGGCCGGGAGGAAATTGGGCTGGAGCCGAATGGCTTGCTCGTAGTGATGTCTCGCCCCGACCGACTCGCCTCTGCCGTGCAGCATCGCTCCCAAGTTGAAGTGCGCGGCCATATGGTCGGGGTTTATCAGCACAATCTGACGATAAAGCTGCTCCGCCTGGGCCGCTTGCCCTGCCTGTTGCAGCTGCCGCGCCCTCGAGAACAAATCTTGCACGTCGGTCATGTCGGGTGCCTTCGAGCTCGGCAGCAAATGGTGTCAAATCCCCTGTGCCGCCGGCCTCAGGCAAGGACGCCCCGGATCGGCTCTCCGCCATGCGCGATCGCAATCGGTCGGCCGCTCAGGTCGGGAACCGTCATGTGGGGATCGATTCCCAACAGATGGTAAATCGTAGCGACGAGGTCCCCGGGCGAGACAGGATTGCGGGTGGGGTAGGCGCCGTGTTTGTCGGTCGCGCCGTAAACCATGCCCGATTTCACGCCGCCCCCGGTCAACAGGCTGAAACCGCATTGCGGCCAATGATCGCGTCCCGCCTTGGCGTTGACTTTCGGGCTGCGTCCCATTTCGCCCATCACGACCACCAGCGTCGAATCGAGCAATCCGCGGTCGTCGAGATCCTGGATCAAGGCCGGATAGGCCATGTCCAGTATCGGCAGGTTTTCGTCCTTGAGCATGCCGAAGTTATTTTCGTGCATGTCGTACGAATGGCCATTGGCCCCGAAAATCTCGGCGTGCACGCTGACGAACGTGACGCCCGCCTCGACCAGCCGCCGCGCCGTCAACAGGCTCGACCCGCTCAAGTTGCGGCCGTACCGGTCTCGGACCGAATCGGGCTCTTTCGACAGATCAAAGGCCTCACGCGTCTTGCTCGATGCCAACAGCGAAAACGCCTGCTGGCCGTGCTTGCTCATGGTCTCGATCGAGGGCGACGAGTTCCAGATCCGAAAACCGTCGTTGACTTGTTCCAGCAGCGAGCGCCGGCGGTCGAGCCGATCGACGGTCATCTCCGGCAGGGCATCCAACGACGGCATCAGCGGCTCGCCGATCGGACGCACCGGATCGTAATTGGGCACCCGCGGGGCGCGGCCGAACTTCGGTTTGCACAAAGAAAAAAACGGATCGTACTGCTTGCCAAGATATCCGCCGTAGGGTCCCGGGCGGCGAATCCCCTCGCCCCAGCCCGGGTAACACGGCATGCAAACCGCCCCGGGCACGCTGCGATCGCCCATGCCCAGGTACTGGCAAATCGCGCCGATATCCGGCGGATCGGTATTCTTGGCGGTCACTTGGGCGTTGTCGCCGCCGGCGTAGCCGGTCAACATCGCCAGCGGATTGTGCGCGTTGTAATTGTGCGTGACCGTGCGAATCAGGCTGGCGCGGTGCATCCACTTCGCGGTTTGCGGCAAGTGCTCGCAAATCGTCAGCCCCGGCAGCGAGGTCGGGATCGGCCGGAACAGCCCGCGGATCTCCGCCGGCGCCTCGGGCTTCATGTCGAACATGTCGATATGGCTGGGTCCGCCCAACAGGTTGAACAAGATCACCGATTTCGCCGGTCCCGGTGCGGACCCCTTGGATCGTTCGGCGGCTCGCAGCCATCGCGGCAAAGTCAAGCCGCCGAAAAGCGACAGGGCGCCGACCCGCATCAACTCGCGGCGCGTGATGCCGTCGCACAGCCTGGTTTGGCCTCCCAAAATCCTCAGCATCGCGTTCTCCCGACAACTTGATCGCGATAAGCCGGCGGCGGGGCAACAACCCTGGCCAACACCGCCCCCGGCGAATTCACAGTGTAGCCGATATTTCCTCGGAAGGCTGCGCCCCAAACCCATCCAAGCCGGCAGCGCCGACTATCATAGCAACGGACGACCCCGCCGGCGTCAATGCTCGCGCCAAATTCTGCTCCTTTCTTTTGCCCAGCAGCCGCATGTCCTTCGTATCCCGTCGGAAATGACGCTCGATTGCGGTAGGGGCATCGCAAGACGGTTTAAATGCTGGATTTCTTGAATACGCTGCAACCTTTTTTACGCAACCGGCACTTCTAAAGGTATGCCCACGCTCGCATTCTGATAGAGTCGCGAACAGGCATTCACGCTGAATTGGCAACCGATTCGCAAAGGCAACCTGCGGCATGATTCCCGAGGAATCGTTTCTCGATCAGCTAAAGGCGGGCGAGCCCGCTGCTTATGTCATGCTGGTCGAACGATTCGAAGGACCCCTCTATCGCTTTTTCCTTTGCGACCACCGAAACCATCACACGGCCCAGGAACAAACGGCCGAGACGTTCGCGCAACTGGTGCGGTCGCTCAGCGGAATGCGAGGGGGTTGCGAGCAACTGCGTGCCTATGTCTTCGCAACGGCGCGCCACGTTCAGCAGCGGCGATGGAGGGGACATCAAAAGGAGCCGTCTTCACTTGCCGAGGCGCTAAACGTCAGTGACCCCGGGCCATCGCCCGCGACCGTGGCTTCGGATCGCGAACAATTGGAGCGGGTCTTGGACGCGATCAGCCATCTGGAAGATCCGTTGCGCAATGTCCTGCTGCTGCGATTTGTTGAAGGTTGTTCCATTGACGAAGTCGCCGAAGCGCTGGAAATGCCCGTTGGCACCGTCAAGAGTCACATCCATCGGAGCCGGACGCGGTTGAAGCAAATACTTGTGGAAAAGGAATAAAAACTATGAACGATCCTCATGATCCGCTCCCCGAGCCGGGCGACGACCCGATGCTGGAAGAAATGCTTTCGCATCTGAAGCGGCTCGAGCCGCCGTTGGAAACACGCCTCGCCAATCGCAGGGCGATTGCCGCCGAACTTGGCGCGCTGCTCGCTGCGAGTGAAAAACGCCATGTGCCCTGGTGGCGCCGTTCCATTTCGATCCCCGTGCCGGCGGCCGCGTGCCTGGCCGTGCTGGCCGCGTTGGCGCTGACGTCGAGTTTTCGCGGCGGGCACGATCCGTCGCCCGTGCGCATGGCCGCGCCCGATCAGCCCGCGGAACGTGCGACCGAGGAGCCTCGCGAGAAAGCGGCAATCGCCAAACACGCGCCAGATTCTCAACCGGTATTGGAATACTACGCAACCGAGACCTATCTGTGCGGAATCGGTCGTGTGAATTGGGAGTCCGGCTATTCTATCAAGGAGAAAAACCATGACTGACCGACTGCGAATAAGTAAGAATCTCTGCCTGTTGACGTTAATCGCATTGCTGACATTCAGTTCGACGCTGTACGGAGAAGAACCGAAGGATGACGACGACGCTTTTCGCCAGTACTGGGCGGATGCCACACTGTACTCGCTTCAGCCCGGTCTGGAGATGGCAACCTATCGCTCCACGGGTGGCGGCGGCGTGGGACCGGGCGGAACACTCACCACGGGTGTTGCGGACAAAAAGCGCCGATTCGAGGTCTCGGTCGCGGGAAAGCTAAAGGCGCACCGATTTGTGGCGACGGTCTATGTGACGCCGGCCAAAGAGGACACTCACACACCGGCTCAGAGTATCGAGTACGACCTGTCGGACATTACGCCGCGGTCACTGGAAATCGCCCGCGATGAAGACGGGCGGGTGTATCGGCTCAATCTCACTCCACGCATTATCGTGCGCCCGCGGCCAAAGCAGTTCAAAGTGAGTGATCTTCAACTGGAGAGCTGGAGCTTTCCCGAGTCGCCAGTCCTCCTGAACGATCAGGACTACATTGGCCAATTGGGCATGAGCTCCGGTACACTCGCGTGGTGCGATATTCCCGGCCTGGCGAAGATCGAGTTTTCGTTGTTGCATCTCAAGAACGCGGCTCCAATTGGATCCTTGAAAGACGGTGTCATTAACATCGCTCACGAGAATGGTACGACATTGACAATTTCAAACGTGAAGAATGGAATCGATCAAGAGTTGCTAAACGGCGGTCCCTATCGGGTATGGGTCCGCTGGAACAAGTCGACTGAATCGGTCGAGGAGTACCACAAGTCGCTTAAGGCGCAGATCGCGATGCTCAAGGAGCGTGTCAAGAATGGCGAGTCGCTACGACGCGGAAGCCTGGAGCGACTTGAGAAAATGAGCGAATCCGATCGCATCGGGCTGATGTCGAACGGCCTACGCCAGGTCAAGCCCGATGATCTCGCCGATCCCGATGAGTAATCGCCTCTTCACAAGATCGACCGAGCATCGGCTGACCACGCGCTAGACGCATCGCGGCATCACGCCAACAGCTCGTGACGCACTTTGCCCTCGCCGGCGATGGGGATCGGGCGGCCCAACCGGTCGCGAATGAGCGTTTCGGGATCGATGCCCA
>JBGQKM010000122.1:0-15984 GCA_041499515.1 Planctomycetia bacterium
CGACTTCGAAGCGGCGAATCGATTCGACCTCGTCGCCGAAAAACTCGATCCGCACCGGGTCGTACCAGTCTGGGGCGAACACGTCGAGAATGCCGCCGCGCGGCGAAAATTCGCCAGGCAGTTCCACGGCGGTGGTGCCGTGAAATCCCTGCTTGACCAGCCAGGTGAGCAATGCGTTGACGTCCAGCGCATCGCCGCGGCGGAGGCGGCGCGTGTGGCTGGTGAGTTTTTCGCGGCTGGGAACCGGCTGCAGCAGGCTTTGAATACTGGTGACCACCAGTTGTGGCGGCTGTGGGCCGGTGAGCAATTTCAGCAGTCGCAACCGCTCGCCATAGGTCTCGTCATAAGCGATGACGTCCGGCGATTCGCGTTCCCAGGGGGGAAATCGCTCGGGCTGGACGGCTGTGAAGAGCGCCAGGTCGTCGCAGAAGTCGTCCAGGTCGTCCATGTGCGGCCAGACAACCACCAACGGACCCGCGGCGTGGCGCACGAGCGAGGCCGCCACCAGCGCGCAGCTTGAGCCCCAGACTCCGCCCAGCGTGGAGGCATGTCCGGCCTGCAGACTGGCGATCACCTCGGCGAAGCCTTGCTGCGCTTCCAGACGCCCGACCAGGTCTTGCAACCGTTCGGACGCGGTAACAACGCTTGGCGCCCCTGTCATGTTTAGTGCAGGAATTCTAGCGGGCGCCAAACCCCGCGGAAAGGGCGGTCTCGAATCGGTTAGAGCGACTCGCTCTCGTCGGCGTGCTGCTTGAACGCTTTGACCGTGGCGGCCTCGGGCAGGGCTTTGTAGTAGGGGTCGAGCGGAAAGCAGCCGGAAATCAAACCCTGCCTGGGGCCGGTCGTGCAGTCGCTGAAGGTGCGACAGACGCGTTTGCGCGCCAATCGCCCGCTGCCCAGGACGTCGGCCGGCAATTCGGGATAGGCCAATACCATCCGGCCGAGCCCCACCGAGTCGATCCAGCCGCGACGCACCACGGCCTGGGCCACGTGCGGCAGAAAGTCTTGCAAGTAGGAGTAGCCGGTGCCCACCATCACCATGTCGGGCACGGCCTGTTTGCAGCGGCAGGCCGCGTCGATCTGGCGCCACACGCCGACCAGCGGATCTTCCGGCGGCAAATACCCGTCGCTCGGCGGGAAAATTGCCGGACGCTGAATGTGAGGACAATAGTACGGGCTGCCGGCCGAAAGATTCACGGCCGCCACGCCGAGAGTTTTCAAGCGCCGGATCAGTTCGATGGGCTCCGTCAGATCGATCGCCAGCGGATCTTGCCGGTCGACGCCGAAGCCGAATTGATAAGGCAGTTGGTCCGCGTAAGACCGCGGTTGGCCGACCTCGCGGCTGGTCTGGTAGGGTACGGTATCGAACACGCTCAAGCGAACGCCAACGGCCAGGTCGGGATATTCGCCGCGCACCCGCTCGATGATCGTGGTCAGCAGGCGCGAGCGGCCGGCCAAATCTCCGCCATATTTGCCTGGCCGCGTACGAGCGCTCAGGAACTCGTGCAGCAGGTACCCGTGGCACGACTTGATGTCGACAAACTGAAAGCCAATTTGTCGGGCCAGGCCCGCGGCCGCGCAATAGGCGTCGATCAGCCGCTCGATTTCATCGTCGCTCATCACGACCGACTCGTCGCTGGGGTCGATGCCGAATGGGGCGTCGAGCAGCGGATGGTGGTAGGCGATTCGCGGTTCGGGACGCCCGACGTTGGGCCGGCAAAAGCGGCCCGAATGCGTCAGTTGCAGACCGACCCAAAGGTCGGACGTGCCGCCGAAGCATTCGGCATGAGATTGCTGAACTTCATGGAGCAATGCCGACAGGCCGGCACGGTTTTCGGGCGTGGCCAGAACTTGATTTGGGTTGGCGCGGCCGGCGGGGACGACGGCGGCGGCTTCGCCCCCCCAGATCAGCTTGGCGCCGCTGCGGCCGAAGTTGCGCCAGCGGCGGAGCGTGTGCGGCGAGGGGGAGCCGTCGAGATTGGCGTCCCAGCCTTCCATGGGATGAATGCACCAGCGGTTTCCGACGGTGAACCGGCCGATCACCAGCGGCTCGGCCAGCGGCGAGCCGGCCTCGGCTGAGAGGATCGCGTCGTCGGCCGGCAAATCGAGCCCCAATGCGTGCAACCGCTCGCGCAGTTGCTCGACATTTTTAAACTGCGCGACTTTTGGGTAGTTCGATTTCATGAACGACAGAATATCAGGCCATGCGCGCGGTGCGTGGGAAGAGTTAGACGGCTTTGGCGGGGCGCAATGGACTTTGGGCGAGCATGAATTTCTTCTGCCCGGCCGCCGACGCAAAGACGACCGTGGCCGAACGCCGGGCTCCGCTACCGCTCAGGGCGACGACTTTGCCCAGCCCGTATTCGGGGTGGCGCACGACCATGCCCTGGCGGAAGGCGTCGGGCGAGACGCGCGGCGGCTCGGCGATTTCGGTGCGATGCAACTCGGCCGCGGTCGTCAGCGGGCCGCCGCTGGGACCCGCGGCCGCCAAGGGAGGTTCGGACTCAGTTTCGCTCTCGGCGATCGCTTCTTCGTCCGGAATGGCCTCCCAGTGTAGGTCGTCGGCGTCGTCGTGCGTGGCGTGCTGGTCGTCGTCGGTAACCCAGCCCGGCTCGGGCGTCCACAGGGGATCGAGAAGTTGCATTTCGCCGCGGGGCAATTCCATCAGGAATTGGCTGGGGATGGTGCGCAGGCGTTGACCGCGGAATTCGCGGTAAGTGGCCAGGCTGAGCTGCAAGGCTTCGCGTGCTCGCGTGATGCCGACGAACAGCAACCGCCGTTCTTCCTCGAGCAGGTCGTTGTGCTCGCGACTTCGCTCGTGTGGCAGCAGGCCCTCTTCCAAGGCGACGATGTACACCACGGGAAACTCGAGCCCTTTGGAGGCGTGCAAAGTCATCAGCGTCACGCGGTCATCGTCGTCCTGCCAGGCATCCGTATCGTTGACCAGGCAGGCTTCCTCCAAAAACGCCTCCAAGGCGCCTGGGCCCGGCGAATGTTCATCGAATTGTCGGGCCGCGGTGAGCAATTCCTCGATGTTGGCCAGCCGCTCCTGGTCTTCTTCGTCTTCGGACACCAGCAGGAACTGCTGATAGCCCGACTCGCTCAACACGTGTCCCAGAATCTCCTCGAGCGGGGCGGCTGCCATCAGCGAGAGCCGATCGTAGAGCGACACGAACTTGGCCACGGCCACCGCGGCCCGCTTGTTGAGCGATTCGATCAGCCCGCTCTCGCGGGCGGCATCCAACAGCGAGAGCCGACAGCGGGCCGCATGTTCGCTCAGGCGCGCGATCGTGTTTTTGCCGATGCCGCGGGGAGGCACGTTGATGACGCGCAGCAGGGAGTTGTCGTCGCGCGGGTTGTTGATCAGGTGCAGATACGCCAGTACGTCCTTGATTTCTCGCCGCTGATAAAACTCCAGGCCGTTGACCATCTGGTAGGGGACGCCCTGATCGCGCAGAGCGAATTCGAGACTGCGCGACAGTGCGTTGACGCGATAGAAGATGGCAAAGTCGCGGGGCCGGCGGCGGCCGGCGCGGATCTCTTCGGCGATGGCCGCGGCGATGCCCTCGGCTTCGACCCGCTGCGTGGCGTAGGTGGCCAGGCGGACGCTCTGCCCCTCGTCGTTTTCGGTGTACAGTCCTTTTTTCTTGCGCCGCTGGTTGTAATTGATCAGCGTGTCGGCCACGCGCAAGATGCGTTTCGTGCTGCGATAATTCCGCTCCAGCTTGACGACGCGCACCTGCGGATAGTCTTTTTCGAAATCGAGGATGTTGCTCAAGTTCGCGCCTCGCCAGCCATAGATGGACTGGTCCGGGTCGCCGGTGACGGCCAGGTTCGGGGCGTCGATCGAAAGCGCGCGCACGATCGTGTATTGGGCCAAATTGGTGTCCTGGTACTCGTCCACCAGGATAAAGCGGTAACGCTCGTCCAGCGCCGCGCGGGTTTCCGGGTTTTCGCGCAGTAACGTGGCCACGTGCAACAATAGATCGTCGAAATCGACCGCGCTGGAGGCCAGCAAGCGGGCCTGGTAGGCCGGATAGACCCTGGCCACGATGTTGCCCAGCGGATGGCCCGGCCGGGCCTGATAGTCTTGGGCGGTGATCAGGCGGTTCTTGGCCCAACTGATGGCCGTGGCGATCCGTTCGGGCGTGTAGAGCGTGGCGTCGATTTTCTTTTCGTCCAGGGTGCGCCGCAAGACCTGCCGGCTGTCGGACGTGTCGTAGATCGTGAAGTTTTCGGCCAGGCCCACGAGCGGCGCGTATTGCCGCAAAAGCCGCGAACAAAAACGGTGGAACGTGCTCATCCAGACCGGTTCGCCGGGGGCCAGGCGATCGATGCGTGCCCGCATTTCTTCGGCGGCCTTGTTGGTGAAAGTCAGCGCGAGGATCTGGCGGGCCGGGACGCCGTGGCGCAGCAGGTTGGCCACCCGATGCGTGATGACCCGGGTTTTGCCGCTGCCTGGCCCGGCGAGAATCAGCAGCGGGCCGTCGAGATGCTCAACGGCTTCCCGCTGGGCCGGCGTCAGAGAATCCAGCAGTTCGGTCCACAAGGCAGTTCAGTTCTCCGAATACGTAGGCAAGAACTCCGACAAAACCGCATCGCACACGGATGCCACCGTCCCCGATGGTTTTGCGGAAGTTCATTGAAAGGTCCCTTTATAGTATACGAGTGCTCAGGCTGCCCAGCGCGCTGCCCTGGGGGTCGTTTCATACGCCGGGCGGTCACGACGGCGAGGCGGCCAGTGCTAGCATGTGACGGGAGAAACAGGCAAAAAAGTTTGCCCAACCGGTACCATTTTCCACAAATCTTGTTATAGTATCGCGCATTCAGGCGGCCAACTAGGACTGGCCCCAGGTCGGGCAGGATCATCGCAGCGCACTGCCTACCAAGTGTTCTTTATTCTAAATGAGGGAGGGAGCCCAATGACGCGCATTCCTTTGCGTACCGTCGACAGCCAGGCCCAGGATCTTACGGCGCGGCTGGAAATGAGCACGGCCGAAATCGGACTTTCGGTCCGCACGACCAACTGCCTGGAAGAGCGAGGCATATTCACCGTCCACGATTTGCTGCATTGCACGCGCGACGACCTGTTGGGCATTTCGAACTTCGGTGAAAAGACGCTGGAAGAGGTCTACAAGGCGCTGGAAGGGGTCGGTTTTTATCGCCGCTCGAAACGCGAGCTGATCAGCGCCTGAGCCGTTGTCCGCTGGCCCCCTGTGCCACGCAGGAATCCACGAGGCAGTTGCCTCGCGGGGGATAATCCCGGTCCTTCGCGGTGTCCGGAGACCGCCTCAGCGGGCTTTCTTGCCATTTTCGGACGCCGGGCCGACTTGGACGCACTTGAGCGTCTTGGTGTCGCGCGCGAATAGTCGCCCTGCGGACAGCGCCGGCAAGGCCTGGACCGTGGTCGCGAAAAGTTTTGCTTTGGCCAGTGGCCGGTAGGCTTGCGGCGACGGGTCGGCCAGCACCAACTCGCCGTCGGTCTTCATGATCAGCAATTTGCCGCCGGCCAGGATCAAACTGCCGGTGCCGAACCCCTCCTCGGTCCACTGTACCTTGCCGGTTCGCGGGTCGAAACACCGCAATCGGGCCACGCCGACGTCTTGCCGGCCGTCGATGCCGTACAGGAAGCCGTCGTTTTCCACGCAGGTCGTGTACTGGCTCGACATCACGTCGTCGCTCTCCCAGACTTTCGTGGCCGAAGCCGCGCCGATTTTTGCCCACTGAGCCCCGACTCCGTAGCTGGCCGAGACAAAAACGTGATCTCCGAGGACGAGCGGGTTGGCCGCGTTGACCGTGGGTCCGCGGGCGCCAAAAGGAAAGCGGAAACGGACCTCGCCGTTCTGTGGATCGATCGACACGACATTCAGGCGCGTCACGAACACGACGTGGCGGACATTGTCGATCGTGGCGGCCGTGGGCGACGAGTAGCTGGCGGCCTCGTGGGTTGCCTTCCAGAGGGTTTTGCCGTCGGCCAGCGAAAAGGCCACGAGCCCCGCCCCGCCGCTGCCCCCCACGTTGAGCAGGAGTTTGTCGGCCTCGACGATCGGGCTGCTGCCTGCGCCAAAGTAGCCGTCGGGCGCTTTGAAATCCTGGTACACCTGCCGAAACCAGATCTTTTTTCCCGTGTCGAGTGCCAGGCAGGCCAGTTCGCCCTGCGGTCCCAGCACATAGACCCTTTGGTTGTGCACCAGCGGCACGTTGCGCGGTCCGTCGTCGGCTGAAATCGTGCTGACGTACTGGGTGGCAAACGTGGCTTTCCAGAGGCGTTTCCCGCTGGCCGCGTCGAGGGCTTCGGCCTGCAGGTCGTTTTCGATCCGATGGAACAGCACGACCCGATCGTTCGCCACGGCCACTCCGGCGAACCCGCGCCCCACGCTGGCCTGCCAGAGGGTTGGCGGTCCCTGGGCCGGCCAAACGGCCAGATTTTCGCTCTCGGCCTGGCCATTGCGGCGGGGACCCAAGATTTGGGGCCAGTCGCCGGCTGCGGCGGTCGCAACGGCCAGCGAGCCGCAGACGGCGGCGATTGGCATGCGCAACAGCCGAGTTGCCGGCAAAGATCGAAAGCGGGAAGTAATCGGCCGGCAGCGGTTCATGCGGTTGTCCTTTCGGCGCGGGAAGATCAAAATATCGACTGCGTGGTATTCAGCGACGGTCGATCCAGCGATCGAGCCAGCCCCCTGGCTGCCCAGCGGATTATAATGTTTCCTCTGCCGTCTTGGAGAGTCCATGCTCGGGGGCGAGCGCTGGCCGCACCGCCGGGCAACGGCGCCGCGGGGCCCGGAATCTCATGGGTCGAGAGGTGTTTCGCGTGTCCCGTTTCATCAGGCTCTACGAGAAAAAACGCGGCCACCGGCGGACAGGCTCCAAAGCTTTCGGCAACTTTGGCGAAGCGCTGTTCTTCGGCACTTTTTTTGCCATCGGCTGCGTGGCGTTCGCCTATATGCTTGTCGCGCTGGTCTGGCCCGAATGGCGCGCCAATCGGCAGTTCGCCGGCACAAGCGGCGTCATCGTCGGCAAGGAACCGGGCGTCAAGCCGGCCACCCAGAACGGTCCGGCCATGTACCGGCCTGAATTTCGCATTCGTTACCAGGTCGACGATCAGAAGTACGACGAAAACAACATCTACGACATGACGAAGCGCTATTCGGCCGACCTGGGGCAAGTCCAGGCCATCTTGGATCAATTCGAACTCAACCACGAGTATGCTTGCTGGTACGATCCCATCGATCCGCACCGGGTCGTGCTGGTGCGGGGGTATAGCGGCTGGCTCTACTTGGCGCTACTGGTTCCGTTTTCGTTCATGATCATCGGCGGCGGCCGGTTGCTGTTGACGTTGATGCATTGGAACGCCTCGGCCGAACGCCGGGCGCTGTTGGCCCAGCGGGCATCCGCCTTGGACGTGTTTGACGTTGAGGCCAGCGACCGCGGCTTTCCCACGGTGCCCGCGGATGCCAATTTGACCAACAGTCCCGGCACGACACTGGCCTTTCGTTTGCCGATTGCCACCACGACGGGCTGGACGCTGTTTGCCGCGTCGGCGGCTTGCGTGTTGTGGAACGGCATCGTGGCGATTTTTGTCGTGATGGCCATCAGCCGTTACGTCCAGGGAGAGCCCGATTGGATGCTCATGGCGCTGGTCGTCCCTTTTTTGGTGGCTGGGGTGGCGTTGGTTGTGTATCTGGTGCGGCAGATTTTGATCACGACCGGCGTGGGGCCGACGCGGGTCGAGATTTCGGCCCATCCGCTGGTCCCCGGCGAGCCGTACGATCTTTTTTTGTCGCAGGCGGGCCGGTTGGAGATGCATTCGCTCGAGGTGTGGCTGGCCTGCGACGAGAAAGCCACGTATCGTCAAGGCACCGACACGCGCACCGAAACGCGGCGGGTGTACGAAGAACGATGCTTCCTGCGAGAAGGCTTTGAAATCCACCAGGGGCTGCCGTTCGAGAGCCGCTGCCGGTTTCGCGTGCCCCAGGACGCCATGCATTCGTTTCAGGCCAACCACAACCAGGTGAGTTGGAAGTTGATCGTCAAGGGCAGCGTCGTCGGCTGGCCCGACTATCAGCGGGTGTTTCAGATCGTCGTCAATCCTGTCGTCAACGGCCACTCGTGATCATGAACTCGCCAGGGATCCAGATTTCGCTCGATGACCACTCGCGGATTTACCGTCCGGGCGAGGCGCTGTGCGGCCAATTCTGTCTGGAAGGGGTCGCTTCGCAAGAGGTGCGCTCGATCGAATTGTCGGTTTTGTGGCACACCGACGGCAAGGGCGACGAGGACATGTCGGTCCATTTTTTCCAGCGCGTCGAGCCGCCGAATGGCGAGGCCGTCGATTTTCGTCAGCCCCGCCGGTTCAGCACGGTGTTGCCCAACAGTCCGCTGAGTTATAGCGGCCTGATCGTCAAGATCTGTTGGTGCGTGCGCGTGCGTGTGTTCCTGACGCGTGGCAAGGAGTTGACGTTGGAGGTGCCCTTTCAGCTCGGAACGATGCCGCACGGGGCGCAGGTGTTGACGTGAGCCATCGCGACGAAATGCTGTGGTGCCCCAATCCGTTTTCGACGCGGTTCATTCGCCCGGGCGCGATTCCCTATCGGTTTCCTTCGAGGCAGACCGCCGAGGATCTGGTGGCGAAACTCACGGCGCTCCGGTGGCGGGGTCAAATCATCGGCCCGCACGGCTCCGGAAAATCGACGCTGCTGGCCAGCCTGCTGGAACCGCTGCGGCGGGCGGGGCGCCCGGGGTGGATGATTTGTCTGCACGATGGCCAGCGCCGGCTGCCGAGAGATTGGACGGCGCAGGCCGTGCGCGCCGCGGCGAGCCTGGTCATCGTCGACGGTTACGAACAGTTGAGCGCTTGGAGCCGCTATTGGGTTAAATGGAGTTGCCGGCGCCGCGGTTGGGGTCTGCTCGTGACGGCGCACGACGAGGCCGGCTTTCCCACGTTGCTGCGCAGCGTGGCCGATTTGCGCGTAGCGCAAGACGTGGTCGATCGGCTGTTGCCGGCCGGCGATGACTCGATCGATGAGGCCATCGTAGCCGCGCACTTCGCGGCCGCGCGCGGCAACGTGCGCGAAATGCTGTTCGCGCTGTACGATCACCACGAACGGCATCGACGCGGCGCAGGCGCGCGACGAGACATCGCGCGGTAACGGTGATTGACAGCTCGGCGGCGTTTCAACGCGGTTCGCTCGCAAGTGTCCCTCAGGCTGCTTGCGCGGATTATGCCGGCTGAACGGCTGGCAGGTGTTGAGCGGTTTTCTGGCGCCCTGGGAATCCCGCGAATGGGCCCGGCGCCTCGTTTTGTGCCGTGCGCGGGACCATTTTTGACCTAGATTATGGCAAGCGACCTTTTCGTCGTCGTGCTTGCCAGCCCGGGTACGCTTGCGATGCCGGCGC
The DNA here is from genome assembly GCA_041499515.1 of Planctomycetia bacterium. GTDB lineage: Bacteria > Planctomycetota > Planctomycetia > Pirellulales > PALSA-1355 > PALSA-1355. The sequence continues at coordinate 9,397 of JBGQKM010000122.1, forward strand.
CCGATGCATGCTTGACGCGTCGCTAAAGATTACGCAGTTCGTACAGTCGGATTGAGTGGGTTGAACTTTCCCAATCGAAATGTTCAACCAAATAGTTGTTCGCGCGTGCCAGACTATTGACAGTTTCTCTGGCCGTGGGTTAACACCAATACTAGTGCCCCATTTTTTACGCGGGAGTAAGCCATCATGATCGGCAATAAAGTTCGCGGTGCCGTGGTTGTCCTGACGCTGTTGGCGTCGCTGCCCGCTTCGTCGGCGCAGGCCTGTTGCGGCTGCTGGAGAAACTGGTTTGGCGGCACGCCCGCCACGACCACGTATTACGCCCCGTATGCGGCCAGCTATGCGCCGGCCGGCTGCGGTCAAGTCGTGAATTACATGCCACAAACGAGTTACCGCACGGTGTACGTCAACATGCCGGTGGTGGCTTATCAACCAGTGACGGCGTGCAACGCCTGCGGCGGCGCGACCACCGTCATGCGTCCCGTGACAAGTTACGTGATGCAGCCGCGCGTGGTTCCCTATACGACGTATCGCCCAGTGGTTGCCGCGGCGCCGAGCTGTTGCGCGACGGCCGCTCCGGCCACCAGCGCGTACTATGCTCCATACTACGCCCCGAACTACGCTGCCAACTACGCCCCGAACTACGCTGCCAACTATGCCCCGAACTACGCTGCCAACTATGCCCCGTACTACGCTCCAGCGACGACTGGGTACTACGCCCCGGCCACAACCGCGTATTACGCTCCCGCGACCAGCGCGTGCTGCGCTCCGGCCGTCACAACTCTTGCTGCTCCCGCGTCGGTCAACTACGCACCGGTTCCGGTGACCACCAGCGCGCCGCTGGGCACGACGGGCACGACACTGCGAAGTTTGGCGCCGTCACCGGCCGCGCCCGCGACCACGCAAGACTCAACGACCACGCAGCCGTATTTGGGTACTCCCTCCCCGTCCGACCGTACGCCGGAGAATCCCGATCCCCAAAACAGAACCTTCGAGAGTCCTTCGGATTCCAGCGCGCCCGAGCCCCAGTCGCGGCTGTTGTTGCCGCCGCGCACTCAACCGTCGAACTCCAATACGGGGACTCGACTGCAGGGCTTGGACCCCGAGGATCAAGATCGCTCGACCGCGCTGCCGATTCGGCAAGCTTGGGCTGTCAAGCCGGTGAAGACCAGCAGTCCGGCAAAGCCCTTGCCGGCGAAACCGGTCGACAGCGGCTGGCGATCAGCTCGGCCCTAAGAAAGATTCTTCGAGATCACCGGGGCAACCGGAGACCCTCGCCAACCCGCCTTCGCCTCGGCAACGAGACGAAGGCGGGTTTTTTTGTTCGACGCTTCGTTCGACATCGCCCAGCCCCTGGGGAGGTTCGCTCCGGCGGCGAATCCTTATATAGTAAGGGACATGAACAATGTCCGCATCGCCGAAGCCTTCGACCTGGTGGCCGACCTGCTGGAGTTTCAGGATGCCAATCCCTTTCGCGTCAGGGCGTATCGCAACGGCGCCCGAACGATCCGCGATTATCCGGAGCCGGTCGAGGGCTTTCTGGGCGACAGCGAGCGCAAGCTGACCGATATTCCCGGGGTGGGCAAGGACCTGGCCGAGAAGATCGCCACGCTGTGCACGAGCGGCAAACTACCGATGCTCGAGGAATTGCAGGCCCAGGTGCCGCAAAGCGTGTTGGCACTGCTGCGGATTCCGGGCATGGGTCCCAAGAAAGCCGCCACGCTTTACAAAGAGTTGAAAATCACGACGCTCGACCAACTGCGCGCGGCCTGCGAGGCCCAGGAGGTCCGCAACCTTAAGGGTTTTGGCGCCAAGACCGAAGAGATGATTCTGGCGGGCATGGCATTGGCCAAAACGGCCGGCGACCGGATGTGCTGGGCCGACGCCGACACGATCGCGCAGTCGATCCGCCAATGGATGCTCGCGGGCAAAGGCATCGACCAATTGGAAGTGGCCGGCAGCTATCGTCGCGGCAAGGACACGATCGGCGATTTGGATTTTCTGGTCGTCTCGTCCAAGGTCGAGCAAGTCATGGATCGCCTGGCCGCGTTTCCCGACGCCGGCGGCGTCGTCGGGCGCGGGCCGACGAAGATTTCGCTTCGGCTGGTCGACGGGCTGCAAGTCGACATGCGCGTCGTGCCGGCCGAGAGTTTTGGCGCCGCACTGCTGTATTTTACCGGCTCAAAGGATCACAACATCATTTTGCGCGGGCTGGCCAAGGACCGCGGCCTGAAGATCAATGAATACGGAGTGTTCCGCACCAGCGGCGTTCGTGAAAAGAGGATCGCCGGCCGGACTGAAAAAGAGGTGTACGCCACGTTGGACTTGCCCTGGATTCCGCCCGAGCTGCGCGAGGCCCGCCGCGAATTCCAGTGGGCCGAGCAGGACAAGTTGCCGAAGCTGATCGAGCTGGACGATCTGTGCGCCGATTTGCACATGCACACCACGGCCACCGACGGCACGGCCACGCTGGAGGAAATGGTCGCGGCGGCTCGAGCGCGCGGGTTGCAGTATATCGCCATCACCGATCACTCGAAGCGGGTCACGATGGCCCGCGGGCTCGACGACGTAAGATTGCGCGCCCAATGGAAGCAAATCGACAAGCTGAACAAGACCCTGCGCGGCTTCAAGGTGCTCAAGGGGGTCGAGGTCGACATCCTGGAAAAAGGCGGACTCGATCTGGACGACGACGTGCTGTGCGACGCCGATTGGGTCGTGGCCAGCGTGCATTACGGCCAGAATCAGCCGCGCGAGCAAATCACCAAGCGGATCATCGACGCGCTGGAGAATCCCTATGTTTCGGCGATCGCACATCCCACGGGCCGGTTGATCAACAAACGCAAATCGTACGAAGTCGATCTGGACGCCGTGTTCAAGGCGGCGCGCGACAACGGCAAGCTGATGGAGCTCAACGCGAATCCGCATCGACTCGACCTGGATGACGTGGCCTGCGCGGCGGCCAAGGGTTTTGGCATTCCGATCGTGATTTCCAGCGATGCGCACAGCAGCGAGGGTTTTAACGTATTGCGCTACGGCGTTTTGCAAGCCCGCCGCGCCGGGCTGACCAAGCGCGACGTCGCCAACGCCCGGCCCCTGGAAAAATTCAAGGAGCTGTTAAAAAAGGGGCGCGACAAGGCGCACCGCTGAGCAGTACCGCAAGCGGCGGCTTGGTGCCGAGGGAAGCTAAAGCGCGAGCCGGCGCGATCGCGCCGGCCTGAATGGTGCCCTGCGCTGCAGGCAAACGTTTCGCGACTTGAAACGAACAATCGCGCATGGGTAGTGGCTGAAGATCGGGGTGCTGGGGCGAAAGCGAGCTATTTACGCCGCAATTGTTCGGGGGCGACGAAAAGCGACTTACCGAAATAGGGGCCATTCGTGATCCGTACTTCTGAATTAAAAGCGCCCGGATCAATTACTTGACACGTCGTGCCGGGTTTCACCAGGAACACTTTTTTCGCCGATTCCATTTCGCCCAACCCTAGATAGTCTTTTGCGACAGATAACTTGATCATTCTATCGTGACTCTCTGACGAAATGGCAGCCAAGATATCTGCGCCGTTTTGCGAATAGAATACCGCCTCATCGCCGGCCTCGGGGTCGTCTGAACGATGGGCGTCACATCCAAATAGAAAAATAACTGCGGCGGCCAACACGGGGACGAGATTCGTATGCTTCACGGGTAGGTCGCTCCATTTATGGGTAGCGTGCCAGGACTATGATGCTGGCCGTCCATCTTCGATTTGAATGGGGAATTCAAGCGTGAAGTCACCCTCAAGCAGATTGATTCGGTCGATGATTCTGCATAGGGCTGCTAACGGTTCGTCGGTCGTGTTTGCGACTAGCTGCCTATGACAGGCTGGGCACTGGACGGCATTTTGCAACGAAAGATTCAGTAACTTCGGAACTGGGATCTCAATTACCCCTCCGCAGCCTCGATTGTTGCAGACCACTCGCACGGTGGTCATCTCCTTGAGTCGGACCTTGATTGTAGTTTCTGCCATCATTGGTCGCATTCTCCGCACATGAAAAACCGCCCACGAGGGCGGCTGTCATTTTAGCACTCTATTGGCTATTTCCCTAGAACCGCCTCGAACAATTCATCGAAGCTCCACACATGCCCGGCTAGCCGGTTCATCATCGCGGCCGTTGCGCGCTTCTGCCCGCTCTTGCCCGGTTTGCGAGTCTGCCAACAGTAATTGTAATAGGCCGCGAACATGGCGAAAGCCGCTTCGAGGTTTCGCAGTTTCTTGGAGAAGCAAAGCGTTAGCCGATTGAGCCGTTTCAAGAAAACCCGTTGGGTGCCGTTCAGACGTTCAACATGGGAAGTCGTTATCGTCCGCTCTTGCCGCTTGCCTATGCCGCGAATCCCTCTCCGCTTGGCCCCGACCATTTCGGACGGCGTATAGATTATGCTGGCGTTGCGGTACTCTTTGATTATCGTGCCATACTTGACGTAGGGACCGAACGCCAAATCGACCGCTTCGGGATAGGCGTTGAAACCATCGGTGGAGATTTGAATCACCGGTTTGTAGCTGACCGGCTGAAAGTCGCGGGCATCGCTTTGGCTGGCCTTCGGGAACACAAGGCGACTCGCCACGTCGCACATAAATCGCCGGGCATTGTCCGCGCTCCGCTTGCCGATCAAGAAACTCGGCATGAGCTTGGTTGTCTTTTCGATGCACGTCCACAGATATACGTCGCCAACGTCATGAGACTCAGCCCGTTCGATCATCGTGAGCCGGCCTTGTTTTTTCGCAACGAACGTCCATTGCTCGTCGAATTCCAAATGAGCCAGTTTCAGGCCACGCATGCGCTCGTCAAGGAACCGCTTGCAGGCATCCCCAAATAACACGACCAGCTTGCAAATCGTGTTGCGGTCAACGCCAGTGGTGCGCTCCGTGGCGCGGATCGACATGCCTTGGGTGAGCAGGTTCAAGACCAGCTTGGCGGACTCAACCGGGATGCGCATCTTGCCGAGTGGCTTGTGGCGCTCTTCGGTCCACCGCTTGCCACACAGGCAGCATTTATAACGCTGGTTTCCAAGCCGGTCTTTTCCGTTCTTTTTCGTTTGGGCGTGGGCACAGGCTATCATCATGGCGAGAGTCTTTCCGTCTTTGCGGCTCTCGCTTACAATCCAGTGTGTTAGGACGGATCGGGCGAAAGCCTGGTTTGTTTCTCGCCCCGTTGCGGCTTGCCGGCTGCATCGGGGTTTTTATTGCTCACTTGAATTAAGTATACTAAAATCAAGAGGGCGGTCAATAGGTTGGGCTTGATTTATGGAAACTTTTTTCAAATAATGCGGCGATGGCAAAACAAACTCCCAAACATGGCGGAAAACGCCCTGGTGCCGGACGGCCCCCAAAACCCCCAGGCACTCAGCGGGATCAGGTTTTCTCCATCAAGCTAACTGGCGAAGAAAAGCAATCGCTGGAGGAAACCGATGCCCGGAAATGGGCGCGTGATGTGCTCTTGAAGGCCGCCAAGCGGCGCGTAAAATGAAGTGGACCTGTCCGCATCGAAGCGGCCGACTGGGGGTATAGGCCCCGGCCGCCAAACCTGGCAAGCCCAAGGGCGGCCTCCATGCCGCCTCAAGCTATTGTGCTGCGTGGGGGCCACCACACGACATGCCTCCGTTTCTCTTGGTGGCTGCGGCCCGAATGCTGTCGGGCCTAGGGATGAACCAACTGCCAAGCTGGGATCATCCTACGTGCATGCAGGGCTATCGGTCGAACACTGACAGTGTCACTGACTCGTGCCGGTTAGTCGAAGGCCGATCCAGGCCAATAGGCGTGTCAGTGACACCGTCACTGACACGCGCCGCGACGATAGCCGCGGCCACCCTTGCCTACTGTGAGGATCCCGCGTTTCTTCATATTGGAGACGGTCGTCCGAAACGCGGAATTAAATGGATACCCGGCCTTCTTGGCGAGGTGCTCGCCAATCAGTTCGTCATCTCCAAGTGCCTCTAGGATTGTGCTTTCGCGGTCGGTCAACCGCACATATTCTTTTGGGACCTTGACCGCCGTCGCGTGCTGAGTGTCCTGGACTGGTTGGTGAAGCGGAAATCGAGCCTCCATTTCACGAAAGATCTGAATTAGGACATGGCGCTCCAATTGTTCGATGGCCGCAATGTCGGACTCCTTCTCCCAGTCATATACGGGCGTTCCATCTTCATTGCAAAGCTGCATTGCAATCCTCTGGGCGCGTTTTCGCGACAATGTGTCCCATGCAATTGGCGGCTTTCCGGGAGGCGGGAAGATGCGAGCGCCACCTGGGAGGGCCATGCCCTCCAGATACGCTATGAGATTCGCGGCACTCAGTGATTCGCCGGTCGGTAAATCACACACGAAACCAGATAGCCCGGCATCGACCAAGCTCAACTCTATCCGGCGGCGGATCGTCGGCAATAGCGACATTAAGACAGCCTGAAGGCTGTCATCGTAAGCGACCTCTCTCAAAAACTCCCGAAGGTTCCAAGCGGCCTCGCACAAATAGGCGATTGGAATTATGCCCTGCCGCTGTATTAGGGCTCGAAGTTCATCGCTACCCATTGTCCTAGCCTTCTACCGCTGGCGGGCCAGGGGCGTC
>JBGQKM010000123.1:0-15965 GCA_041499515.1 Planctomycetia bacterium
ACACGTGTTTTTGCCCGCTGACGCCGGGACAGGCGATCTACTATCCCGCCGCGTTCGACGATTACGGCCGGCGGGCGCTGGCCGAGGCGGTCGACGAGCTGATTCCGGTCAGCGCCGCTGAAGCCCGGCGGTTCGCCTGCAACGCCGTGGTGGTGGGGCGCACGGTGATCACGAACACGGGCTGTTCGGAGCTGGGCGAAGCGCTGCGGATTCGCGGATTCGAGCGCCGCGAGACGCCGCTGGACGAATTCGTCAAGGCCGGCGGCAGCGCCAAGTGTCTGACGTTGCGCCTGGACGGCGAAGATGCGGCCGCCTGGAAGTATGCGGCGCGCGACAAGAGCTGATTCGATCCGGACGCGTGCCGGCGCGCGTTCGATCCGACGTTTTTGCGCCCACTACTTTTCGGTCAACATGAACGTGCCGTTGTCGGCGACGTTGAACAGCGGCCGGTACGGATTGAAGCAGGCATTGGGCACTTTGTAGCCCGGGTACCAGACCAGGCTGACCATCACGCCCCACGACTCCTTGATCGAGTTGGGAATGCTGGCGTCGGTGCGAGGCAGCAAGTAGTTGTACGAAGCTTGGATGGCCCAACGTTCCGAGAGTGGAGCGGTGGCGTCGCTGCCGAGGATGCCGTCGCCGTGACTGGTGAAACCGGCCCACATCCGGCCCACTCCGCCGTTGCAGAAACGACGCCGATAGAACAAGTTGAACTGGTCGTTGGATTGCCAGGTGACCGTCTGCTGGTTCAGAAACGCCGGCGCGATTTGCGTATCGCTCTTGGTGTGCACGGCGGTCCAAAAACCAAATTCGTGGATTTCGCAAAGATAGCTGATTTCCGCGCGGACTTGCAGCAGATTCATGCGGACGTAGAAATCGTCGTGCAGATAATCGAGCACGGCTCCGCCTTGCAAACCTTGATTGCAAGCCGCCCGGCGAAACAGGCCGGTCGTGACAAAGTATTGATCGCGGCGTTTATTGACCACGCCGGCGCCTCCTTCGAAATCGCTGACCGCGATCTGGCCGCCGAGTTGAAAACCGATGCCCATCGCGTCCCACAGCGGCGAGGCCCAGTTGACGCCTTTCTGAAAACCAAAATTTCCGTTCACTCCCCGGTCCACGGGGCCTTTGAAGGCTTGCACTCCGCCGAATTCATTGAAGTTTTGCCACATGGCCGGGCTGAGCAAATAGGACTTTTTTGCGTCGGTAAACAACCAGTGGAAAAAACCGCCCTGGTAATCGCAGCCGCCCGCACACCCGCGCCCATCGTAGGACGCGTCGAACGGTTCGTTGGCGAATTCGCCGTTCGATGGGCCCTGCATGGAATCTCCCGTGAATGATTGATCGGGATATGGCTCGATCGGCACTCCGGCCGGAACGGGCTCGGCGTCGCTGCCGCGCAAAAGAAGCCCTTCCCCGCGACCCTGTGAGCCAGTCGGCGCGGCGTATGCGTCGCGTCGCGCCGTACGATCGCCCCTGGAACGCGGATAGAGATAACCGCGCTCGGGCTGCAAGCGTGGCGTGTCGATGGCCTCGGAAGGTTCCATCATTCTCGGCGCCGGATCGGGGCTTGAGTAACTTCGGCCCAACGAGCTGGCTCGAAGGTTGGATTCGTAGCGGGAACCCTGGTCCTGGGCGGCAGCGCTGCCGAGGCAGACCAAGCCCGCGCAGATAGCGCCCGCCAAGGACCTGATGAACCGACCATTCATAACCATGCACCTGCTTCAAGGACCTGTCGCGGAGCGCAAGTCATGCGCACGCGCGATCCAGGCTGGCGTCACTTATCGGTATTGCGCACGCGGAACTTCCGGAAAAATCGGAAGAGTTCGCCCATACTTCCCAGTCGCGAGTGTATCGGCGGTGTGTCAGCGTCGAACCGGAAACCGACGCAGCCCGCAGAAGTGCCTCAGGCAGCACGCGTTAAGGCCTTTGACAATGCCTGGTCGAGGTCATCCTTCAGATCTTCGAAGGCTTCCAGCCCGACGGACAGTCGCAGCAAGCTGTCGCTGATGCCATGAGTCAGCCGGTCTTCGCGGCTGTAGCTAGCATGCGACATCAGGGCCGGCTGCTCGATCAACGATTCGACCGCCCCCAGGCTGACGGCCAGTTGAAACAGCCGCGTCGATTCGGCCAGGCGTTTGGCCGCGGCCAAATCGCCTCGGATTTCGAAGCTGAGCATAGCGCCAAACGCGCCGTCCATCTGCCGTTGGGCGACGGCGTGGCCCGGATGCTCGCTGCGGCCCGGATAGCGGACGCGCTCGATGCGCGGATCGGCCGCCAGATAGTCGGCGAGTTGGGCCGTGGTGCGCGATTGTTCGCGAACGCGCAGTTCCAACGTCTTAAGTCCGCGGTAACATAGAAACGACTCCAGCGGCCCCATCACGGCGCCGGTGGCGTTTTGCAGAAAGTAGAGCTGGTCGAAGAGCGCCTTGTCTTTGACGACCAGGGCACCGCCCAACGCGTCGCTGTGGCCGGCGATATATTTCGTCGCCGAGTGCATCACGATGTCGGCGCCCCATTCCAAAGGCCGGGTGAGCGCGGGGGTGGCGAACGTGCTGTCGACGCCCAGCAGAACTCCGCGCCGATGCGCGATCTCCGCACAGGCCGCGATATCGGTGATCGACATCAACGGATTGCCGGGCGATTCGATCCACAGCAGCCTGGTCTGGGGCGTGATGGCCGCTTCGACGACCTTTGGATCGCCGCTGGTCGCCACGAGCGAGACGCGGACGTTCGAGCGATCGAGCACTTTGTGCAACAGCCGGTACGTTCCGCCGTAGATGTCCGAGCCGGCCAACACGTGCTGCCCGCTGGGCACGAGCATCATGGCGCAATGCGTGGCGGCCATGCCGGAGGAAAACGCCAGCGCCCCCAGGCCCCCTTCGAGCCCGGCCAAGGCCGTCTCGAATTCCTTGCGCGTGGGGTTGCCGCTGCGCGAATAGTCGAACTCGCCCCACTCTCCGGCGCCGGGCTGGACGAACGTGGTTGCCAGGTGGATGGGGCGCACCACGGCGCCGGTCTGTGGATCGATTTCGTTGCCGGCGTGGATGGCACGCGTGCGAAATTGCATAAGCCGGGGCGCCTTCTGGGGGATGGCGAAGCGATGGTCAATAGGCCGGGCTACCGCTCCAAGGCCTGTTTCAAATCGGCCACGAGGTCTTCGGAGTTCTCGATGCCGCAGGACAGGCGGATCATATTGTCGGGAATGCCATATTGGCGTCGCTCGTCCGGCGTGCACTCATAATAGCTCATCACCAGCGGCTGCTCGATCAACGATTCGACGCCGCCCAGGCTGGGGGCGATGCGCGGAATGCGCACCGCGTCGACCACGGCCGCCGTTTGCCGCCAATCGGCGTCTTTCACCAGAAACGTAACCAGCCCGCCAAAACCGCGCATCGTACGTTTCGCCAACTCGTAATACGGGTGCGATTCCAAGCCCGGATAGTACACGCGCTCGATCCGCGGGTGCGACGCGAGAAACTGGGCCACGGCCAGGCCATTCTGGTTGTGCCGCTGCATCCGCAGCTCGAACGTCTTCAGGCCGCGCGCGAGCAAGTAAACGTTGTGCGGCGAACTGACGCTGCCCATGATGCCGCGCAGTTTGCGCACCGGCTCGATCTGGTCCGCCGCGCCGAGAATCACGCCGGCCAAAAGATCGTTGTGGCCGGCCAGGTACTTGGTGGCGGAGTGCAGCACATAGTCGATTCCGGCCGCGATGGGGCGCAGGTTATAGGGCGTGCCGAGCGTGGCGTCGATCAATGTCTCGATGCGGTGCTTCTTGCCCAAAGCGGCGAACCGCTCGAGATCCACCACGCTCAAGTGTGGATTGGTCGGCGATTCGCTGACCAACAGTTTGGTGCGGGGCGTGATGGCCGCCTCCATCGCGGCGTAGTCGCAGGCTGTCACCTCGCGGGTCACGACGCCGAAGCGCGACAGGTGCCTGGCGCAGAACTCGCGGCTGCGGTGATAACATTCGTTGAAGAACACGACCTCGTCGCCGGTCTTGAGCTTGGCCATCAGCAGGCCGACGATGGCGGCCATGCCGCTGGCAAACAAGAGCGCCGTTTCGGCGCCTTCCAGCGCGGCGAGTTTGCGCTCGACGACTTTTTCGCTGGGGTTGCCATAGCGACCGTATTCTTCGCGCGGCAGCTTCTGCTCGATGAACTCGATCACCGCCGCGGTGTTGGGAAAGGTGTAGGTCGACGCGCAGAACATCGGGTCGGTGATCGCGTTGGCCGCCTTTTGACGATCTTCGCCGCCGTGGACCGAGACGGTCGAGAACCCGCTGCGCCGCGGGTCTGGCAGTTGAGGGCCTGAATTATCGCTCATCGTGACTCACTTGCTCCCACAGTCCGGACGAGAAGAGACCTTTTCGAGACCTGTTCAACTCGGTCAAAAAAAAAGCCGCGACACTGCCTGTTACAGCAGTCGCGGCTCACTTTTGCAAGTTGACTCGTTTTTCGGCGATCGGAGGCCGAAAACCGATGGCACTTTAGCAGTCAGGCTGCAAGCGGCCGCAAATCCCAAACACGCCCCAGATTGTACCGCCGAGCCAGACCAGATGCAAGCAAAGTGCGAATTTACCGGCCAATATAATCGCCGATTTCGCGAGCTTCTTAGGCGGCCAGGAATGCAAGCGCCGCACTGGGGTGGCATCCGCCCCGCGGCAAACCGCCGGAAGTCCGGGCCTTAATGGTGCGCGCCGTGGCCGTGCGCTCCCTGAAAGAGCGGGTCCTGCTGGTTGCCGCGAGCCACGACATAGGCCACCAGATCGAGGATCTCCTCGCGCGAGAGTTTCTCCAGCAGCCCCTTGGGCATGATCGAGGTGGCCAATTTCTGCCGTTGGGCAATGTCCGAGACTTTCAGTTCGACGGGGTCCGTTTTGGCCAGCGGATTCTCGATCACTTTGACCTCGTCGGCCGTTTCCTCGAGCACCAGCCCGGTGATCACCTTGCCCGATTCGAGTTCGAAGGCGTAGGACTGGTACTTTTCGTTAATCCGCGCCGAGGGTTCCAGCAGCTCCTTCAAGATATCGAGCGACAGCATTTTGGGATCGAGCTTTGTCAAATCGGGCCCGAACGTGTTGCCCACGCCGTCCATTTTATGGCAGGCGACGCAACTGGCCACTTGAAAGATCTGCTTGCCGTTGCCGTACGAGCGCCCCGCTTTGAGCTCGCCAACCCCGGCGGCCAGATCGTCGAACTTCCATTCGGTTCGCGGTCGCCGATCCTTGAGCAAAGCGTCCTTGATCTCCAGCGGATGGGCCGCCAGATAGCTTTCGGGGTTTTCCAGATACGCGTCGAGATCCTCGACCACGTACAGCGCTCCGTACATTCTCCGCCAGTGGCCCGGATAGGTGCAGACATAGGGATAAACACCCGGCTGGGACGGAGCGTTGAAACTCAGTTTCTCGGTGGCTCGCGGTTGGAGCAGCGTGCTGGACAGCAGAATCTTGGCCGACTGCGGGACGTAGTGCCGTTGGGCCACGCCAGGCTGCTGGGCGGTCGCCTCGGCGGACAGGCCAATTTCTTCCAGCGAGCCCGGCTGGACGATCACGAAATTGTGGGGCATCAAATCGGAGTTTTCGAAAACAAACTCAACCGGCCTGCCGGCCCGTACCGCGATCATGTCCTGATCGTAGGCCATGCGTTCAAAGAGCGTTCCCACGCGAACCACCCGCACGCCCAACTCCTGCAGATCGGCACGCATCTTCTTGGCTTCGGCCGGGGGCAGCAGCGCCGCCAGGGCATTGGCAAATTCCAGGGCGTCGAGCGCCTCGGGGCTGGTGCGTTGCGGCGCGGGAATCTTGCTTAGCGATGCAACCACGACCTCCAGCAGGGGCGGGGCCTGGTCCTTTGGCCAGTGGATTTTCGGAATCCGCTGCAGAGCGTGGATCGCCGCGGCCCGTTGGCGATCGTCGCGCACAAACGGGGCCAGCGACTCGAATGTCTTGGCCTCCTGGCCGCGCACGTAGGTCAGGGCCATCATCGCGGCCCGGCGCACTTCGTCCGCGCCGCCGGCCCCGGAGAGCGATTTCGGCAGGCCGGCCAGCAGAGGTTCAACGAGCGGGTAAAGACCAGCGCGCACGCTCGCGTCGGCGACCAGCGGCATGGCATCGACAAAGTCTCGCAACGATCCAACCGAGCGGGTCGCCAAGGACCAAGCCTGTTCGGGCGACTGGTCGACGTTGATCAGCGACACGAAGCCGATCTGCCGCAAGATCGGCTGCCGGGCGGAAGTGGCCAGCCGCTGGAGTTCAGCCCGGGCGCTGGAGAGTTCGGCCGCGTTTCGACTGGTCAGTTGGCGAACCAGATCGAAAACGACGCTTGCGTCGGCCTGGTCCTGTTTCTGATCGAGCGATTGGATGGTCTCGATGATCACCGAGAGTTCGGTTTTTTTGTCGATGCGGGCCAAATCGCGCACGGCCTCGCGACGGTTTTCGTCTAGCAGGCCCGGACGCGCAAGCATCTCCAAGCACACCGCGCGACTGCGTTTCATTTTCAGCAAGCGTTCGTTGCTGACGTTGTGCAACCAATAGCGGGTGCCGGCGTCGGTGGTAAAAGCCACTGGGCGGTCTGAGGCCAACGCTTTTTTCCAATAGGGCTCCAGCGTTCGCAACGTCTCGTCCCGCACGAAATCAAGGTATTCGTCGGTGGGCTGTTCCGCGGCGATCACGGGCACCTCGACCGCTTCGGGCACCGCCAAGAAACTGGCGGCGCGCACGGCTTCCAGACGGACGCGCGGATGCGGATCGGCCGCCAGACGCTTGAGAAGATCTAGCGTGCCGGAGACGCGATCGCGCCAATAACAAAGTACGCGCGTGGCCGCGGCGCGGGCGTGAAAGTCGGGCGAGGCCAGCATGCGTTCCAGCAGAGCCGGATTCACTTCGTTATGGTGCTGATGAACCCAGAGTGTTTCCAGCAGATGGTGCTCGTAATGCGGGTCGTTCTTGTCCAGCCCCTGGGTCCAGCGGTCCACCGCCGCGATGACGGCCTTGCTGTCGCGGCCGCTCAGTTCGATCTTGGCGCGATAGCGAACGCGCGCTTCGGGCTCTTTCAACAGGTCGAGAAGTTTCTCGATCGGTTCGCCGGCAATCTTTGGCGGCTTCAACAGCGGCCGGCCTTCGCAGGTCACGCGATAGACGCGGCCGTGCGTTCGATCGCGGCTCGGGTCGCGAAGGTTGTGTTGCATGTGGCCGATGATCGGATTATGCCAGTCGGTAAAGTACAAGGCGCCGTCGGGGCCAACTTCCATGTCGGCCGGCCGAAAGCTCGGATCGCTGGAAGAGAGCAGCGGTTCCATTTCGCTCGCGCCGAAACTGGCGCCGTGGTCGGTCACCTTGTACCGCAGGATGCCCTGAAAGCCGATCACGTTGGCCACCAGCAGGTCGCCCTGCATGTCTTCGGGAAAGTGACGGCTGGAAAGATACTCGATCGAGGAACAGGGACGCGTTCGCGGTTTGTAGACCTGCGGCGCCGTTTTGTGTTTTGCCGGAAAATCGACGTGCCCGGAGAAGAGGGCCGCGTGGTAAGGATTCGCACCGGTACCGTCGACCACGATGTCCTGGCCCCAATAGTCGAAAACATGGCCGTGGGGATTGGCAAATCCGTACGAGACATACACGTCGAACTTTTGTGTCCGCGGTTCATAGCGGAACACGCCGGCGTTAGCCACGCGTTGAGGAGGCCCATAGGGGGTTTCGACCTGCGAGTGGTGGAAGGTGCCTTCCTGAAAATAAAGCGCTCCGCCCGGATCGAGCGTAAAACTATTGGACGTGTGGTGCGTATCGGCCGAGTCGAGGCCGCTGAGGACTCGTTCTCGGACGTCCGCTCTGTCGTCGCCGTCGGTGTCCTTGATGAACAGCAGGTCGGGCGCCATGGCCACGAAGACCCCGCCGCCCCAGAACTCGAAGCCGGTCGGGTTGTGCAAGTGATCGGCAAAGGTGATGCACTTGTCGGCCTGACCGTCGCCGTCGGTGTCTTCAAGAATCAGCAGCTTGTCGTTCATTTCTTCCTTGGGCTTCCAATGCGGGTAACTTTCCCAGGCGGCGACCCACAGCCGCCCTCGGGTGTCGAAGGCCATCTGCACGGGATTGACCAACTCTGGAAACATCTCCTCCGAAGCGACCAGATTCACTTTCATCCCTTTGCCCACGGTCATCTTGAGAATCGACTCTTGGCCGCCGAGAAACACGTGTTTGCCGCCGGGCAGCGGGCCAGGCTTATTCGTGATAACTTCGATAAATGGCGGCGTGTTGCCATCGTCGAGTTTCCACTCGCTTCCCTGGGCAATGGCCCACACGCGCCGGTCGCGATTGGCCGTCATCACGTCGAGCACTTCCATCTCGCGCTGCATCACTTCGCGATTGGTCTGATCGTTGACGAATTTCAAGTCGGCTCGCCCGCCAAAGATCGAATAGCCGTCGGTCGTGCGGTAACGCTCGAACCAGACGAAGTTCTTGTCGTTCACCGCCTGGCGAAGTTTTTCGCGCTGGGAGGCTTTGCGCAACGGCTCGCCCGGGCCGCCAAACAGCGCGCGGTCGATCACCGCGGCCAATTGCTCGTCTCCAGTCCGATTGAGATGGATGCCGTTGATCGTTAGTCGAGTGTCGCTCCTGGCGTACAGCGCCAGGCTGGGCGTGAAGAGATCGACAAACGCCACGCGGCGCTCTCGCGCCACTTCGGCCATCGCGGCCGTATAAAGCTTGAGCCGGGCGTTGTTCTCTTTTCCATCGGGCAGATTGCGGTCGTGCAGATCCTCGTGTGCGATCGGCGAAAAGAGCACCAGTCGCGGCGCGGTCTTGCCGTTGTATTTTTCGCCGAGCGTGTGCTGGATAAACTCCGCCAGATCCTGCTTGAATTTCGCCAGCCCCGCCGCTCCGCCGAAGGACTCGTTGTAGCCGAAGAAAGCCAAAATCACGTCGGCTTGCGCGAAGCGGAGATGCTCGTCGGGGCTGCCGAAGTTGGCCGATCTGAGGCGCAGCGTCAATTCGTCGCCCGAAAAACCTAAATTGCGCACGACCAGTTCATGGCGCGGAAAGCGGCTGTGGAGCAATGTCTCGAAGGTGCCGAAATGCTGCATCCGATCGGCCAGCGTATTGCCCAGAATGGCAATCCGGTCCCCCGGCCGAAGCTCCAGTTTTGGCTTGTCGTCTGCTTGAAGCCCGGGCGTCCACGCAAACAGGCCAATCAGGAGCAACGCCAAGCCCCAGAGCGGCAATCGGTAGTTCGCCATGAACGTCCTCAAAGAGCGAAACGGTTTCGGGGTTATCAATGCAGGATCATGCGACGGCGAGCCCGATCGAGCGGTTTTAGCACTTCGCGAACCCCGACGGCCCCAGCACGGTCCCAAAAAGTTTCGTCGGCGGGCCCGATGTTGATGGCCCGTGTTTCGCGGATGACAGCCGTCACTCCGGCTCGGTGTTTTCGGTCGGGGCTTGTACGCATCATTGTGAACGAAGCCCCCCGGGGTTTCAAGCACTCGTCATGAGCGATTGAAAAGCGGAGCCTCAATTGGTCTACTTGGAGTTTCCGTTCGATCGCTCGCGCACCCCTCCATCAGCTTTATGAAGTTTCGCCCGGTGGAAACATCTGTCAGGTTTCCGGCCCTCGAAGCCGAAACCGGTCAGTTCTGGAAGACCCACAAGATCTATGAGCAATCGCTGGCCCAGCGTGCCGACGCTCCGCGTTTCGTCTTCTACGAGGGCCCGCCCACGGCCAACGGCCTGCCGCACCCGGGCCATTGCCTGACGCGCGCGATCAAAGACTTGTTCCCGCGCTATCGCACCATGCGCGGCTATCTTTGCCAGCGCAAGGCGGGCTGGGATACTCATGGTCTGCCGGTCGAGGTCGAGGTCTCGAAAGAACTGGGCATCCACTCGAAAGAAGAAATCGAACGCTACGGCGTCGAGCCGTTCATTCATCAATGCCTGGAAAGCGTGTTTCGCTATACGCAACAATGGGAACGCCTGACCGAACGGATTGGCTTTTGGATCGACCTGAACGACGCCTACGTCACCTACCATCAGAGCTACGTCGAAAGCGTGTGGTGGGCGCTGAAGAACTTGTTTGACCGTGGGCTGCTGTACCAGGGCTATAAGATCGTCTGGTGGTGGGCCCAGGGCGGAACGGCCCTGAGCGCGGGCGAAGTCGGCCAGGGCTATCGCGAGGTGGCCGATCCGAGCGTCTTTGTTCGATTTCCGCTGGTCGACGAGCCCGACACGGCGCTGTTGGTTTGGACCACCACGCCCTGGACGCTGCCGAGCAACCAGTTCGCCGCGGTCCACCCTGAGCTTGAGTATTCGGTCGTCGAAGAAGCCGAGGGGCGCAAATTGATCGTCGCCTCGGCCCTGGTCGATGAGGTTAGTACCAAGGTCGGGCAGGAACTCAAAGTGGTGAAGACCCTGTCGGGCAAGGCTCTGGTGGGCCGCCGCTATCGGCCGCCGTTTGACTATTATTCAAAATCGCATGGCGAAACCAGCGGCGCTCTGCGAGCCGGGGGCCAGCAGCACGTCGCATGGCGCGTCGTGGCGGCTACGTTTGTCACAACCGAGAGCGGCACCGGCGTGGTCCACCAGGCGCCCGCTTTTGGCGAGGTTGACTATGACGTGTTGATCTTCGAGCAGGGTCGATTCGTGGCCGGCCAGGGGCCGCAGTTGATCTGCGCGGTGGCGCCCGACGGCAAATTCACGGCCGAAGCGCCCGACTATCAGGGTCGCTGGGTCAAGGAGGCCGACAAGGATATCTCGCGCGAGCTTCGCCGCCGCGGCCTGCTGTTTCATCAAGAACAGTACCTGCACGAATATCCGTTCTGCTGGCGGGCCGAGGAAGACCCGCTGATTCAGTATCCGCGACAGAGTTGGTTCATCCGCACGACGCAATATAAAGACCGCATGCTGGCCAATAACCAACAGATTCATTGGCTGCCGGAGCATATCAAGGACGGCCGCTTCGGCAATTTTTTGGAGACCAACGTCGATTGGGCATTGTCGCGGGAACGCTACTGGGGCACGCCGCTGCCGATTTGGGTCTGTGACAAGACCGGTCGCGCCGAAGCGATCAGCAGCTACGGCGAGTTGATGGCCAGGCCCGGCGTGCGCGGAACGGAAGTTTGGGACAAAGCCAAGAAGGCCAAGCCCCAGCTTTCGGAGCACCTCAAAGTCCATAAGCCGTATATCGACGCCGTGACATACCAGTCGCCGTTCGATCCGCAAGGAACGATGCGCCGGGTTTCGGAGGTGATCGACGGTTGGTTCGATTCGGGCGCGATGCCGTTTGCCCAGTGGGGCTACCCGCAGCGGGGCCACGAGCAATTTGCCGAGCAGTTTCCGGCCGACTTCATCAGCGAGGCGATCGATCAGACGCGCGGTTGGTTCTACAGCCAACTGGCCGTGAGCACGCTGTTGTTCGGCGATGAGAGCTCGACCGATCCGAATCGGCCCTTCACGCCGTGGCCGCATCCGTTCCGCAACTGTATCGTGCTGGGACTGATGCTCGGCGAAGACGGGCAGAAGATGTCCAAGAGCAAGCGCAATTACCGCGAACCCAATGAGATTATCGATCGCTACGGGGCCGATGCGCTGCGGTGGTATTTTTTCGCAAACCAGCCCCCCTGGACGTCGATCCGCTACAACGAACAAGCCATCAAGGACAGTGTCCCCGAATTCCTGCTGCGGCTTTGGAACGTCTACAGCTTCTTCGTGATCTACGCCAACATCGACGGTTTCGATCCGGCCGGCGCCCTGCCGGGCCAGGTCGACCAGCTTGCCGCGGCCGAACTCTCGGCGGCCAAGACGTATCGCGCGCCGGCCATTCGCTCGGAGTTGGACCGTTGGATCTTAAGCGAGCTGAATCGGACCGTACGAGCCGTGATCGAACACATGGACGCCTACGACAGTTTCGCCGCGTGCGGCCAGATCACCGAATTTGTCGACGCCCTGAGCAATTGGTATGTCCGCCGCAGTCGCGACCGATTCTGGAGCGAAGACAAGTCCGCGATCGACAAGTTGGACGCGTACTGGACGCTCTACGAATGTTTGCTGACGACCGCGAAGCTGGTGGCGCCGTTCGTGCCATTTCTGGCCGAGGCGATCTGGCAGAACCTGGCGGTGGCCACCTACGGGACGCGCGTTCGCCAGAGCGTTCATTTGTCCGACTTTCCGCTGCCCGACCAGCAGGCCGTCGATTTGGCGCTGTCGCAGCGCATGCACCTGGTGCGCGAGATCGTCTCGCTCGGCCGGGCGGCCCGCATGGGCGCGAAACTTAAAGTGCGCCAGCCGCTGGCAAAAGTCGAAGTGATTCTGGTCGATCGCAAGCACCAAGGTTGGCTGCAAGAGCATTCCTCGCTGATCGCCGAAGAACTGAACGTCAAGCAGGTGGAATTCAGCGAGCACGCCGATCAGTATATTTCCTATTCGGTGTTGCCCGACTTGAAACGATTGGGCCCGCGGCTGGGAAAGCAACTGCCCGAATTGCGCAAGGCGCTGGCGCAAGCCGACGCCGGCGGATTGCTTGCGCGTCTGGAGGCCGAAAAGCAAGTCACCTTGCCGCTGTCCGGCGGAGAGGTGACGCTCGACGCGCAAGATCTGCAAATCCGCCTGCAAGCCAAGGAAGGTTGGGCCGCGGCGCAGGGCACGGACAGCGTGGTCGTATTGTCGACCGAAGTCGACGAGTTGCTGTTGGCTGAGGGCCTGGCCCGCGAAATCGTACACGCCGTCCAAACACGGCGCAAGGACATCAACTGCCAGTATACCGATCGAATTATCATCGGCCTGGAAACCGACGCGGTTCCCTTGCGCAACGCCGCCGAGCGCTTTTCGACGTACATCCAGAGCGAAACCCTGGCCACGCGGTTGGTGGCCGGTCCGCTTGCCAAAGTGGAACCGATCGAACTAAAACTCGGCAGTGCACAGGTAAAACTTTACGTGCAGGTGGCATCGCCATGAGCAAGGTTGCCAGCGCGCCGCCCATGCGTCTTGTCATGCTGATCTCCGGTGGCGGCACCACGCTGAAGAATCTGCTGGACACGATTGCCGCTGGACAGCTCGATGCGGAAATTGTGCTGGTCATCAGCAGCAATCCCAAAGCGCGCGGGCTGAAGATCGCCGAGGCGGCCGGCATCGCCACCAAGATCGTCCAGCGCAAAGCATCGCGAACGCCCGAGGCGTACAGCGAAGCGATTTTCGAGCCCTGCCGCGCCGCCGGAGCTCGCTGGGTCCTCATGGGTGGCTTTCTGACCCACGTCTTGATTCCGCCGGACTTCGAAAACCGCGTGCTCAACATTCACCCCGCGTTGATCCCGAATTTTTGTGGCAAGGGGTTTTTCGGCCGCCATGTCCATGAAGCCGTCTTGAAGTCCGGATCCGAGTTCAGCGGCTGCACGGTCCACTTCGTCGACAACGAATATGACCACGGGCCAATTATTCTGCAGAAAGTGGTACGCGTCTTTGAGGGCGACACGCCCGGGACGTTGGCGCAGCGCGTGTTCCTGGCCGAGTGCGAGGCGTATCCCGAAGCGTTACAGATCTTGATCGGCGGCTGAGTCGTTGTCGTGAGGCGCCGCGATCGGATTGGTCCGCACCGGCGGCCTATTCTCGCGCCGGCTCGTAACCCAACGCTTGGTAAAGCCGCACCGCTTCGGCCCATTGGCCGTGGGTTTCCAGCCACACCTGCCGCAGGCCGGCGTCCCACACGGCGGCTTCCAGCGTGGCCATCAATAGCCGACCGATGCCCCGCCGTCGATGGCTGGGCAACACGGCCAGCCAGTGAACGACCGGTTTTGCGTCGGGCAAATCGCCGCGATACGCCAGGGTTACTGTTCCAACGGGCCTGGCGGGCAACAACAGCGGCCGGGTTTCGGCGAACCACATCGCCTCCGGGCGCCACCAGGACTTCTCGATGAATTCGCGTTGGAAGTCGCTGGCGTCCCAATCGCGAACGCCCAAGGGCTGACGCGCAAAGGCCCGCCGCCGCAAATCGAGCCAGACTTCGACATCTGCTTGCCCCTGGAAGGAGCGAACCGCCACCGCATCGCGCACGCGAGCCCTGGGGCGCTCGCTCAGTTTTCGCGTTAATTGCATGACAACCGGCATAGGCCTGATTCTTCCAAATTGGCTCCCCGAGCACTAACCCAAGTGCCGACCAGCGTTATTGGCCGAAGTTCTCAAATCTGCGCATCTTAGCTGACCGGCAGCGTCAAACCGTTTGGTGGTATTAACTTACCGTCAATATGGAAGGATCGCGTCATAATTATGACGTATTTATGCCATTTTTATGGCGTAAGGTGATTGAGATATACTTAATGAGCGGGCATAATTGCCCATGTGCTGGCATTAATATCTCAAATATCTCAGAAGGCGGAAGGCCCGGCCACCTTGCTCGTCGAAGAACGCCGCAGTCAATTGCTGGAAATGGTGCGCAGCCGCGGCTTTGCGTCGCTGCCTGAGCTGGCCGATCAACTGAAGGTTTCCGAATCCACGGTTCGGCGCGATTTGGATTATCTGGAAGAGGTCGGCAGCGCGAAACGCACGCATGGCGGCGTTTTCTACACCGGCCCGTCGCCGAAGCTGCCGCATTTTGACGAACGCCAGTCAGCCCAATGGGACAAGAAGAAGCAAATCGCCGCCGAGGCGGTGAAACTCGTGGAAGATGGCGATACGATTCTGCTCGACGGCGGCAGCACGACCTATGAAGTCGCGCGGCTGCTGGTTGGCCGGCGGCTGCAAATCGTCACGAACTCACTGCCGGTGGCGAATCTGTTTGCCTCGAACGCCAACAACGATTTGGTGTTCATCGGCGGTTACGTCTATCCGCGCACCGGCGTGGCGCTGGGCCCGTATGCCAACGAGATGCTCGCCCGGCTCAATGTTCGCCGCACGATCTTAAGCGCGTCGGGCGTGAATGAGCGGGGTTTTTTCAATCACAACCTGCTGCTGGTCGAGACCGAGCGGGCGATGATGCACGCGGCCGACGAGGTGATCGTGGTGGCCGATAGCACGAAATTCGGTCGCCAGGACTTGAGTCACTTGTGTGCCTTGGGCGACGTTCAGCACCTGGTCGTCGACCAGGAGATTTCGGACGAATGGCGCGGCAAGGCAACGGCGGCCGGACTGCGGCTTCACCTGGCTCTGCCCCAGAACAACGGTTCGGACGCGAGTTCCTGAAGCCAGCGCGAGAGACAAAACATCATGGCCATGTCCGCCGCAGTCGATCGCTCGGCCGTCGAGCAAATTGTTCGCGAGGTCGTGCTCAATGCACTGACGTCGCCGGTTGCCGGTGGCCAGCGCAGCGCGCCGAAACTGGTCGTGAGCATATCGGCGCGGCACCTGCACCTGACCGATGAGCACGTCGAGACGCTGTTTGGCCCGGGACACAAGCTGACGCCGATGAAGCCGCTTTACCAGGATGGTTTTTACGCCGCCGAGGAGACCGTGATGGTGGTCGGCCCCAAGCGACGGATGCTGCCATCGGTCCGCGTGCTGGGTCCGACGCGGCCCAGGAGCCAGGTTGAATTGGCTTTCACCGACGCGATCTCGCTGGGCATCGATACCCCGGTGCGGGCCAGCGGCAAGATCGAGGGCAGCGCCGGCTGCGTATTGGTCGGCCCGCACGGCGTCGTGGAGCTTTCCGAGGGAGTGATTCGCGCGGAGCGGCACGTTCACATGAGCCTGGACCATGCCCGCTACTACGGAGTCAAGAACGGCGACCGCATGAGCCTGCGGATCGAAAGCACGTCGACGCTGGTGCTGGAGGATTTGCTGGTGCGTGCCGACAAGACGAGCAAGCTGGAAGTGCATTTGGACACCGACGAAGGCAATGCCGCGGATTTGGATCACGCGACAAAAATCGAATTGATCCGACAGAAGTAGTCTCAAGAAGGTTCAGAACGACCCGTTTCTTTTTTTCGGAGAGTCATTCATGGCAAAAGTAATGGAAGCGCTGGGCATGATCGAGACCAAGGGGTTCATC
>JBGQKM010000124.1:0-15954 GCA_041499515.1 Planctomycetia bacterium
ATCCCGCATTTCCAGAATTCTTGACGGTTGTCCCCGCCCCCGAGCAATCGACGTTTGTCCTGGGCCTGTTGAGCCTCGCCGCATTCTGCGTCCTGGCACGTCGCCAATTTCACTGGTAGCCAGGGGCCTATCGCGGTGAGGCCGGTCGGTCGAGTTCCGTCAGTTCGCACGACCAAAAAAAACACCCGTCGCCAACGGTTGACGACGGGTGTCGGAAAGTGGAGCGGAAGGGAGTTGAACCCTCGACCTCTGCATTGCGAACGCAGCGCTCTCCCAACTGAGCTACCGCCCCGGGCGTCTGGTCCAACGGCGAAGATCGCCGGCCACACGGTGCATTGTAAAAATCACTGCCTCGATTGTCCAGGTGAGGCACGCGCTTTGGCGCTGGAGTCAGTGCGGGCTGGCGAGAAAAGTCGACCGAAAACTACGTTTCCAGCCCGAGACTCTTGCGATAGGCCTTGCGCTGCGCTTCGAGTCCTTGTGTGGCGGTGATCGTGCGCCATTGGGCCGCCGCTTCGTGCAAGGCTTCGGCCGGAGTTTTTCTTCCGCTGGCGGATTGCTCGACTGCAGCGTCCAAGGCGGCCAAATACTTTTCTTGGCCCGCGATGCGCAAAGCAAACAGATAAGCCTGCCGGCTCAAGGCATCGCGGACGCAGTTTGCATATTGCTGCGCCGCTTGGGTATCGGTCAGCGGGTCGACCCACGGCCGCGGTGTGCGAGTTTGCGAGCGGCGATAGAGCGTGGTGGCGGGGCTTGCGCCGCTGACAACAGTGGCCCATTCTTGTCCAGAAAGCCAGGCCAAAAGTTGAAACGCGTTGTCCGGTTGCGCCGCCTGCAAGGTGACCGAACCGAGCCGTCCGGTCAAACCCAACAGCGGCACGCGGCTGTCGTCCTGCGGATCGCGACTTTCCCAGGCCTTACTGGTAATGTTGTAGACCTTCGCCGAGCCCGGCAGCTCGGCAAACCCGGTGGCCGGCGATGTTCCCTCGGGCTGACGGCCGCTCAATCCGGCATGGCCGGGCCAACTGAGTGCCAGGGCCGCGTGCCCAGCCAGGAATTCGCGGCGGACCGCGGGCGGGTCGAGTTCGAGAGCATTCTTTGGGCCGAGTTGGTTGTCGGCCACCAAGTCTTCCAGAGCCCGCACAAATGGCGGTCCGTCGACAAGCGGCTCCATCGAGTCGATCTGAAACAACGTCGAGAAGTTGTCGCGATGCTTTGCATATGCGGCCGCGCGAGCTAGCAGCACTCGGCCGGCCCAGCCCGGCGCCAACGGCTCGACGGCGCCGAACCAGGGGGCGTCGGCCGGCGGTGCGGCGTCGCCCAAGTTTTCGCGACGGCTGAAGAACTCGGCCAACTCGTGATATTCCTGCCAAGTCTGTGGAGGACGCTTGTGAAAGCGCTCGAACAGGTCGGTCCGATAGTAACACGTCAACACCGGAGAACCGAACGGAACCGCATAGGGAACTTGTCCCCAATGGGTCTCGGCTACCTGAAGTAGCTCGAACGTGTCGGACCAGGCGAGGTCTTGATGGCTCGCGTAATCGGCCGGCAGCGGCGCGATCCAGCCGCGCGCGGCCAGCAGACCCAACTGACCCGAAGGATAAATGACGGCGTCCACCGGCGGCGGCAGCGAATCTTTGGCGATCAATTCGTTGGTCGGCATTTCGGCGATCGAGACGGTTGCACCGGTGCGGGCTTTCCACTCAGCGCGCAAGCCGATGATCGCTGCGGCCATTGCCGGATCGTCAACCACGAGCAGATGCACCTGGCTTTCCGGCAGCGGCGTGCCCGTTTTACGCTCGGCCGGTTTTTTCTCGGGTGTGCAGCCCACCAGCGCGCAGGCCAGCACGATCAGCCGGCAGAGTTTGCCTCGAAAGCGAGCGCTGGATTGAACCATGTTTTACCGTGTAACGGAACGAAGGGCCTGTCGGCGGCCAGGGCGGATGATCGAAAAGGTCCCAACTTGCATCGTAAAGCCTATGCGGTTGGGCGGTCAATCGGCGCGGTTCGGCCCCGCGGCCTCGATGGTTGCGAGCGTGACGGTGGTCGGGGTACAATCCGCCGAAACCGTGCGTTCGTGTTCGATCCGTCACCTGGGTTCCACGCCCTCGAAGTCACGCGGACTTATGAACATTTTTCTCGGCATCGACATTGGCACCTCGGGCACCAAGACCTTAGCCATCAACGAGCGCGGCAAGATCCTGGCCGAAGCGACCAGCCTCTACCCTTCTTATCATCCCAAGCCCCTGTGGAGCGAACAGGATCCGGAAGATTGGTGGGCCGCGACTGTCAAAACCGTGCGCGCGGTCGTCAAACAGGCCAGGTTGAAGCCGGCCGATGTCAAGTCCATCGGACTGTCTGGCCAAATGCACGGCTCGGTTTTTCTCGACAAGCAACATCGGGTGATTCGCCGGGCCCTGCTGTGGAACGACCAGCGCACGGCGGCCGAGTGTGCCGAGATGGAACAACGGGCCGGCGGACGCGCGGAACTGATTCGCATGGTCGCCAACCCGGCGCTGACCGGATTTACGGCTCCGAAGATTCTCTGGCTGCGGAATCACGAGCCGCGAAACTTCGCCAGGACCGTCAAAGTGCTCTTGCCCAAGGATGACGTGCGGCGGCGCATGACCGGCCAGTTTGCCACCGACGTCAGCGACGCCAGCGGCATGTTGTTGCTCGACGTGGCGCGTCGCAATTGGTCGACCGAGTTGCTGGGTAAGCTCGAACTCGATCGCTCGTTGCTGGCCGATTGTTACGAGTCGGAGCAAGTCACCGGCACGTTGACCAAGGCGGCCGCCCAAACGCTGGGGCTTTCCACCGATTGCGTCGTGGTCGGCGGCGCGGGAGATTGCGCCGCCGGCGCCGTAGGCAACGGCATCGTCAGCCGCGGCACGCTGTCGACGTCGATCGGCACGTCTGGCATCATGTTCGTCCACAGCGACACGGTCGAAGTCGACCCGGCCGGCCGCTTGCATACCTTCTGTCACGCGGTGCACGGCAAATGGCACATGATGGGCGTGAGCTTGTCGGGGGGCGGCTGTTTGCAATGGTTCCGCAATCGGTTGTGCCAGGCAGAAATTGCCGCGGCGAAAAAATCGAAAGTCGATCCCTACGATGCGCTCACTCAAGAAGCGGCCAAGATTCCGCCCGGCAGCCAAGGATTGATTTTCCTGCCCTATCTGTCGGGCGAACGCACGCCGCACGCCGATCCCGACGCGCGGGCCTGCTTTGTCGGGTTGACGCTGGCTCACACCCGCGGGCACATGGTCCGCGCGATCATGGAGGGAGTGAGCTACGCGATGCGCGACAGCCTGGCGATCATTCAAGAGTTGGGCGTGCCGGTGCGTCAGATTCGGGCATCGGGGGGGGGATCGAAGAGTCCCTTGTGGCGGCAAATCCAGGCCGACGTGTTCGGCCAGAAAGTGGCTACCATCAATGCCGAAGAGGGCCCGGCCTACGGCGTGGCCCTGTTGGCGGCCGTCGGCGCCGGAGCGTTCAAGAACGTCGAAGAAGCGTGCAGCGCGACGATTCGCGTGGTGAAGGAAACAGCGGTCAACAAGAACGCCAAGAAATACCACGATCAGGCGTTCCCGATTTATCAAGATCTGTACCGCTCTTTGAAAAAAGATTTCAAGCGCATCTCGGCGATCGAAAACCAGTAGAATGGAAGCTCCTCCAACGGCGGCGTGGGCGGACTCGAACCTGCGCGGCGGCGTGGGTGCCTCGAACCTCTTTTTTTGCGAGCCGATCATGCCCGCCCTATATCTCACGGAAGCCGATGTCGAACGTCTGCTCACCATCGACGTCGCTCTGGAAGTTTGCGAAGAGGCCTTTCGCCGCCTGGCCACCGGTGAGGCCGAAAACATTCCGCGCGCCCGAGTGCAAGCCCCGGGTGTTATGCTGCACGCGATGAGCGCCGCGGCCGGCTATTTGGGCCTGGTCGGCTGGAAGTGCTATTCGACCACTCGGCAAGGGGCCCGGTTTCACGTCGGGTTGTACGATGGCTCAGGCGCGCTCGTGGCGCTGATCGAGGCCGACAAACTGGGCCAGTTGCGCACCGGCGCCACCTCGGGCGTGGCCGTCCAATGGATGGCCGACCCGCAGGCCACGGAAATGGGCCTGTTCGGCTCCGGATGGCAAGCCCAGAGCCAACTGGCCGCCGTCGTCCGGGTACGGCCCATCCAGGTGGCGTACGTCTATAGCCGCAACGAAAAGAAGCGGACCGAGTTTGCCGAGCGGATGTCGGCCCGGTTGGGTATCGAAGTCCGGCCAGTGGATCGCCCGCAAGAAGCGGCCGAGGACTTGCCGATCGTGGTCACGGCCACCACCAGCCGCGAACCGGTCTTTGACGGAAGCTGGCTGGCCGAAGGTGCGCTGGTCTGCGCCATGGGCTCGAACTGGATCAACCGGGCCGAAATCGACAGCAACGTCATTCGCCGGGCCGACAACATCGTGTGCGACAGTATCAAGGCCTGTCAGATCGAAGCCGGCGATTTTGTCGATGCCCAGGAAAAAGGGGTTTTCGATTGGTCGCGCGCCGTCGAACTTTCGGAGGTGGTCGCCGGCCGAGCCACCGCGCGGAACACGCGCGAAAGCATCGTGTTATTCAAATCGGTCGGCCTGGCGCTGGAAGACGTGGCGCTGGCGGCCAAATTGGTGGAGTTGGCGCGCCAGCAGAGTCTCGGCCACCTTCTGCCGTTCTGACGCGAAGGGTTTTCTCACCGCCTTGAGCCCATCTCGGTCATTCCGGCATCCGGCCCGTTGCCTGTCGGCGCGACGTGCAACGTGATGCTCAGGCCCGATTCACGAAGACCGAAAAATCGCCTTGATAAAGATAGGTGCCGATGTGAGTGAACTTGCTGAGGACGTCGACCCAAATCTCGCCTCCCATGGCTCGCCAGCGTTTACAAAACGTGTAGTCCTCGGGAAGGTAAAGGCCTTGCTCACGATCAATGGACGTGTCGAACAACGCATAAAAATAGCTATTGTCGGTCGGCTGTGGCGAAGACACATGCGTAAAACTGTGGTTGTACTTCAACTCGGGATGGCGGGCTGCCATCTGCTCCAGGACGTGACGTTTGATGAGCATGAATCCGGTGGCCGCGTACTCGGCCTGCACGAAACCGTCGGAAGTGGGCTGCGCGCCGTCACAAATGCGCACCGCGTAATTCAGAGTTGCCGCCGCTGATTTATCGGCAGGGAGCTGTCGTATCGCATTCAGGTCAAGATTCTTGACCGGATAGATGCCTGCCACGACATCCTTATCAGCCCTGAGATAGCGCGTGACGTCGGTCGGATTGAAGGCGAGATCTGCGTCAACGAAAAGCAGGTGTGTTACGTCTCGGGCTTGAAGCACCTTGGCAACGATGAAGTTTCGTGCCACGGGGACCAAACTCATCGTCGTGGTCATTTCCAAAGAAAAGCCGACTCCCTGGCGATTCATCTCCGACTGCAACCCCAGCATGGACACCATGTATTCGGTATTTACCAGACCGTTGTAACAGGGCGTGCCGACCAAGATGTGTGTCATAAGGCTCAGTCAGGATTCATGAAGGGAGGAGAGTCATGCGTGCGATCGCGTTGACGCGCCAAGGCCGGCATTGTAGCAAAATGCTCCGGACGCGGAGCCTCAAAATAGTGCCTCGTGTGTCCACTGGCGGCCGGATGCCGCAGCGGTAACACCCGGCCCACGCGAGCCGTCCATGCATGTGTCGGACAATCCGTTTGACCGCCATCACGAATCAAGCGCGTTCATGTCCCATGGTAGCCCGAGCTATCCAGCGACGCCGATCGCGAACAACCTAACGTCGATCGATCGGAACCCATTTTCGCGGCGGCGGTCCGGTATAACGGGCGCGGGGACGAATCAGCCGGTTGTTGTCCAACTGTTCGATCACGTGCGCGCTCCAACCTGCCACGCGGCTGATCACGAACAGCGGCGTGTACAGATTCACGTCCAGGCCCATGTAATAGTAGAGCCGGGCGCTGGGCCAATCGAGGTTCGGCGGCAGGTCTTTTTCAGTCCGCACGATGGTTTCGATCGTCTTGGCCATGGCTTCCATGTCCTGGTGTCCAGTCTCGACGGCCAGCTCACCGCATAGCGTGCGCAAATAGGCCGCCCGCGGATCGCCGGTCTTGTAAACGCGGTGCCCGAAACCCATGATTCGCCGCTTGTTGGCCAGCGCCGCGCGGATCCAGGCCTCGGCTCGGTCGGCGGTGCCCACTTCCTGAAGGACTTCCATCACCGCTTCGTTGGCTCCGCCGTGCAGCGGGCCCTTGAGCGCGCCGATGGCCGCGGTGATCGCCGAGTGCATGTCGGACAACGTCGAACTGACGACGCGGGCGGCGAACGTCGAGGCGTTGTATTCGTGCTCGGCGTACAAAATGAGCGACACGTCCATCGCCTTGGTCAGCCGCTCCGAGGGCGCCTTGTCGAACAGCATCCACAGCACGTTGCCGGCCAGCGACAACTTGGGGTCAAAGGGCAGGGGTTTTAGTCCCTTTGCCAAGCGATGGCGGGCGGCCATCACGACGGGCAATTGGACCAATAGGTGTTCGGCTTTGCGGAGGTTCGCCTCATGGCCGTTATCGGTCGTGTCGGCATCCCAATGCGCCAGCGCGCTCACGCCGGTGCGCATGATATCCATCATGGCCGTGCCGGCGGGAATCTTGGCCAAAAAGTCGACCATCGCCGGCGGAATCGACGCGCTGGCATTGCATCGCTCTCGGAACGCCGCAAGTTCACGGGCCCGGGGAAGCTCGCCGTGCAAGAGCAAATGGGCGACCTCTTCGAACGTGGAGTGCTCGGCCAGGTCTTCGATCGTGTAGCCACGATATTGCAGGCCCCCGGCGATCGTGCTGATCGCGGTTTCGCCTGCCACGACCCCCTCCAAGCCAGGACTATAAATCGGTTCGGCCATAGGGACCTTTCTGAATGGGCGAAGCGTGGGCGTTACAGGCCTCGGGCGTGGAAAACCGCGTTCGCGCGAAATGTCGCACGCGGCCGTGCGTCAGTCCGGCGGATCGCCCGTAAAGTACGTTCGATCGCGGGCTTCGTAATCGCTATATTCTAGCAGATCGTAGAGCTCTTGGCGTGATTGCATCAGGTCGAGTAATTCTGACTGGGTGCCGTCGTTGGCGATGATCGCCAGAGCCGCTTCGACGGCTTTCATCGCCGTGCGCAGCAGCGTCACCGGGTAGAGCACGACGGCGTAGCCCAAGTCGGCCAGTTCGTCGAGCGAGAGCAGCGGGCTCTTGCCGAATTCGGTCATGTTGGCCACCAGCGGCGCGTCGATGGCCTGGGCAAACTGCTCGAATTCGTTAGCGTCGGCCAGCGCCTCGGGAAAAATCCAGTCCGCGCCGGCGTCGAGATAGCGCTGGGCCCGCTGAATCGCATCGTCGAGCCCGGCCACGCCCCGGGCGTCGGTTCGCGCCACCAGGACCAGATTGGCGTCAGAGCGCGCGGCGACCGCGGCCCGCAACTTGGCGCACATGGCCTCCGGCTCGACCAGGCCCTTGCCCGACAAATGTCCGCAGCGCTTGGGCAGCACCTGGTCTTCGAGTTGGATCGCCGCGGCCCCGGCCGCTTCGAGTTCGGCGATCGTGCGCTCGACGTTCACGGCTTCGCCAAATCCCGTGTCGGCGTCGACGATCACCGGAATCTTGACCCGGCGCGTGAGGTAGGCGGTTTGTTGTGCCAATTCCGTGAGCGTGAACAGGCCCACGTCCGGCAGCGCCAGCGTGCCGGCCGAAAAGGCCGCGCCAGAAAGGTACATCGCGTCGTAACCCGCCTGCTCGATCAGCCGTCCGACCAGTGCATTGAACGCGCCGGGAACCTGAATCGTGGAATCGGCCACGGCGTCGCGGAGCATTTTCCCGGGCGAGAGTCGCGTCATAGCCGCACTCCAAGGGTATGGATCCCCAGCAAACTAATGACACTCGTGTTCCAGGCGAACCGGCCCATTTTCCGGGCCCTGGTGTCGGTCGGCCCTCGTCCGCGATTTGCCGAGGGCTCGATCGGCGAACCTGTCCTTGGGGAATATAGGTGGCCAACGAAGCCCAACGCAAGGGGGCCGGCGACCTAGTCATCGCTTTTCAATCCAGATAGGCTGAAGCGGATATGGATCGATCGGTTGGAGTTGATTTCGGATCGCGGCGCATGGGCTCGCGTCGTTGGCGGGCAGCGGTTGAAGTCGGTCTGATTTTCCTGGTGTTTTTCATTCAGGGGGCATGGCCCGCGCCAGAGGTCAACGAACCCCACTATCTGAGCAAGGCCAAGCATTACTGGGACGTGAGTTGGTGTGCCCACGATTTTTTCTGTGGCACGGCCGATGCACACCAGGTCTTTGATTGGACGTTCGGCTGGCTTTCGCGCTGGCTTCCGTTGCCGGCCATGGCCTGGTGCGGCCGGATCTTGACCTGGGGGCTGCTGGCCTGGTCGTGGCGCCGCCTGAGCGCCGCGTTGGGGCTTGGCCCGCTCTATGCCGTTTTGGCGGCCGCCCTGTTTGTAGTCACGAACGTTCGTCTGCACATGGCCGGCGAATGGGTGATCGGCGGAGTGGAGGCTAAAGGTTTTGCCTATGTTTTGGTGTTGCTCGGCCTGGAGGCTCTCGTATGCCTGCGGTGGACGCGTGCCGTGCTGTTGTTCGGCGTGGCTTCGTCGTTCCATGTGATCGTGGGGGGCTGGTCGGTCGTTGCCGCGGCCGTCGTCTGGCTGTCAAGCGCCGATCGGCCGCCGCTTCCGCGACTCGTATTGCCGTTGGCCGGCGGGTTGCTGCTTGCGCTGCCGGGGTTGCTGCCCGCGGTGACGCTCACCTGGCGGGTCGATCCGGACATTGTCAGCCAGGCGAATCAGATTTACGTGTTCCAGCGGCTCGACCATCATCTGCTGCCGCAGCATTTTCCTCCGCTGTTTGTCGTGCGCCATTTGGTGTTGATCGGCGGGCTGGTGGCGCTCGTGCGTTTTGGCCCAAGGGGGGCCCGGTTTCGAAAACTGCACGTCTTCGTCGCGGCGACCGTCGCCATCTCGGCGGTGGGAATGGTCGTGGGCCTTTTGGTTCCGCTGGATGGGGACCTGGCGGCTTCGCTGTTGCGCTATTATTGGTTCCGCATGTCGGACGTGATGGTCCCTTTGGGCGTGGCGGTGACGTCGTGCGCGATCCTCGACAAATGGCCGCCCAAACGTTCCGCGTGGCAGGCCGTTGCCTTGTGCGCTGCCCTGATCGTGGCCGCCGTCCATTTGGGCGAGACGATCTGGCGACGACATTTACATCCCTGGCCGCCGGCCGACGCGGGCATCGCCAATTTGGAAGCCTGGCGCGAAATGTGTGCCTGGATTGCATCGGAAACGCCGGCCGACGCTGTGTTTCTCACGCCACGACTGGCCCAAACGTTTCGTTGGTATGCCCAGCGAGCTGAAGTCGTCAGCCGCAAGGACATTCCGCAGGACGCGGCCGGCATCGTTCAATGGTGGCAGCGCATGAACCGCATCCATCGCGCGCCGGCCGATTCAGCGCAGATTTGGCGTGAGTCGTTGGCCGAACTCGGATCGCAGCGCCTGCGCGAGCTCGGCGCCGAGTACCGCGCCGACTACGTGCTGACCCCCGCTTTTCCGGCGCTGAACCTGGAGCGCGTGGGGCCGATCCAGCCGAGTTTCGCCCTCTATCGGCTACCGGCTTGGGCCGCTCCATCCGCGAACCCAATGCAATCGTCGCCCGAGAGCGATCGATAAGCGCGCCGGTTCTCAAGGTGTGGCGCGAGGCGGTCGGTCTGCCATGCATTGGCTTTGACCAGTTCGGCCGCGATTGCCAATAATGGGGGCATGTCTCCGAGTGGAACAAGGAACGTGACTGGATTGAATGCCGATCTGCCCGCCCAATTGACCGCCCGCCTGCAGCAGCCGCTCCCCGGCTGGGCCGCCCAAGCGCGCTATCAGCCTGAGTTGAGCTTTGGGCGCCATTTGGGTCCGGCCCCCTCGAACGCCAGGCCGGCAGCCGTATTGGTGTTGCTCTATCCGCAATCGGGGCAATGGCACGTGCCGCTGATCTTACGCCCGGCCCACATGCCGGATCACGCCAGCCAGGTGAGTTTTCCTGGCGGCGTGATCGAACCGGGCGAGGAAAGCCGGCAGGCAGCCCTGCGCGAGTTTTCTGAAGAACTCGGCGCGCCGGCCGAGCGCATCGAACTGCTCGGGCAACTTTCGGAGCTCTATCTGTTTGCCAGCAATTTTCGGATTACCCCCTGGGTCGGCGTGGCCGACGTTGCTCCACGCTGGAATCCCAGCCGCGATGAAGTCGACCGCTTGTTGGAAATCCCGCTGCGCCATCTGCTCGATCCGGCCCAGACCAGCTCGATAGAGCGCCGGCAGCGTGGCCTGGGTTTTAGGGCGCCCTGTTTCTGTTGGGAGTCGGAGCGAATCTGGGGCGCCACCAGCATGATGCTGGCGGAACTGGTTTCGAGCCTGGCAGAGCTCTCCATTTAGATCTGCCCCATCGGTCGACGCACCGCGGCCGGCGCGTCGTAATGGCTGGAACGGTTGTGCCGCGCACGGCATGAAAAGGACCGCCTTGGCCGCCTCAAAAAATGCCATGCTAAGGATAGAGCACTCTGGCCTCGGAATGTGGTTGTGTCTGGTCTGGTTGTCAAACGTCTGGATTCGCTGTCCGAATTGCGCCGCGCCGCTGGCGCGTGGGACGACCTGTGGGAGCGCAGCGAAATCACGCTGCCCACGGCCCGGGCCGAAATGATCGCGCTGTGGAGCGAATGTTTTGCGGCCGACCGGCCTTTCGTCGCGCTGCTGGTGGAGCACGACGGCCAACTCGTCGGTGCGCTGCCACTGATGGAAACGCGCCGGTTCGGCCTGAAGGTCGGCGGTCTGCCGGGTAATGACTGGTCGCCCGCCGGCGATTTGGTCGTCGACCAGCGATGTGACGTGAATCGCGTTTGCGAGCGTTTGTTGGAAGCGCTGCGGCACGCCGCGTGGCCGATGCTGTGGCTCGACGCGCTGCCCAGCGGGGCGAATCGCTGGCAATCGTTTTTGAAAACGCTCGAACAGGAGCGCGTCGCCCACGCCACGCAGCACCGCTTTGCGATCGATGTTGTCGAGATCCAGGAAACTTGGGACGACTATTTTGCCGCGCGTTCACGCAGTCACCGCCGCCACGTTCACCGGGCGGCCAAGCGCGCTTCGAAACGAGGATCCACGGAACTGATGCGCTACGACAAACTGACGCCCGACCAGGTTGAACCGCTCCTGAGAGAGTGCTTCGAGCTCGAAGCCAGCGGCTGGAAAGGCCGAGCCCGCGGCGCCGTATTGAATGTACCGGTGGCCTGGGACTTTTATCAGCGACAAGCCCGGCAGTTGGCCGCCTGGCGGCAGTTGAGCGTCAATGTCTTGCAGCATCAAGGACGGCCGATTGCATTCGAGTACGGCTGGCGCTCGAAGGGCGTGTATTGCACGCCCAAAGTCGGCTATGACGAATCTTTCGGCCAACTTGCGCCTGGGCAATTGTTGCGCTACCGGTTGATCGAACAACTCCACCAGGAACGCGACGTGAAGTGGATCGATTTTCTCGGACCGGCCAGCCCGGCTACTTCCAAGTGGGCCACCGGCCACTACGCGATCGATCGAGTCGTCGTGTCGTTGGGCGGGGGCTTGGGTCGGGCGATCGTGGCGGTCTGCCGCCGCTACTGGCCGCTGGCACAAAAAATGCGCCGCTGCGAATTGCAAGTCGACGATCGTCTACGGGCGCCGTACACGCACGATCTGCCCGATCGCACCGCTCCAGCAGGCGCGCCGGCGGTCACTCGCTAGAGAACGACCCGTGGCGTCGGTTGTCGGCGGCGCCTACACTGGCTGTTTCGGTCTTCTTTCTTCGATCGAGATCTTTGCCAATTGCGCCAGGCCATGTCTCCACAGCCCCGATTCAAAGCCGTTGTCTTCGATCTCGACGGCCTGATGTTCAACACCGAAGAGCTTTATCAGGACGTCGGCTCGGAGTTGCTCCGCAGGCGCGGCAAGCGTTTCGACGCGGATCTTCTCGACGCGATGATGGGACGCCCGGCGAATGCCGCGCTGCAATTGATGATCGACTGGCATCAGCTTGACAGCACGGTCGACGCATTGGCCGCCGAAACCGACGAGATTTTCGCCACGCTGCTCGACGAGCGGCTAGCCGTCATGCCGGGCCTCTGGGAGTTGCTCTGTGCGTTGGAAGGGGCCGGCATTCCCAAGGCAATCGCCACCAGCAGCGGCCCCAACTTCGTGCGCACCGTGCTCGGCAAATTCGAATTGGCTCCGCGTTTCCGGGTGATCCTGACCTGCGACGACATTCGACAGGGCAAGCCGCATCCCGAGATCTATCTCTTGGCCGCCATCCGATTGGGGCTCGAACCGCGGGAACTGCTGGTGCTCGAAGACAGCCAGAACGGCTGCCGAGCGGCTGTTCTGGCAGGCACGGTCGTCGTTGCGGTGCCGGCCAACCATAGTCGGCGACACGACTTCAGCGGCGCCGCGCTGATCGCCGACAGCCTGGCCGACCCACGGCTGTTCGAACTCTTGGGTTTGGCACACGGCCGATAACACGTGCCGCGCCCGCTAGGCCGCGATCTCCTGCCGGCCGGCAATTGCGCCAGCCGCGTGCATGCGATCGCGCCAGCCGTTGTGTGCTTGCTCGGCGAAGCGATGAAGTCCGTCGCGCAGCATGGGAGTGGCCATTTCCAGCAAGCGCCGCGCCCGTTTGCTGTTGAGCGACGTTTCTTCATGCCACTCAGGCGGCGTCGTTGGGGTCCGCTCGAGAAAATCCGAGAGCGCTTGCAATCCCAATGCGGCCGCCAGTTGCATGACAAACCGGAAGGGGCTGGTTCGCTCGGCGCCGGCCATGTGATACAGGCCGTGCAGTCGCAATTCATAAGCGCGCAACAGCAACGCGGCCAGGTCGGTTGCCAAAATCGGCGTGGCATGCCGCCGTCCATCCGCCGCCACCGCCGTTCGCGACGTCAGCGCATCGAATACCTGTTCGGCAAAACAGGACGTGGCCGCGACCGCGCCCCAGCCGTAAGCATGGGTTCGCACGACCAACGCGCCGGTGGGTTCCAAGGCCCGTTCCATGTTGCGAACCTGCATCGCGCGCGGCGACGGACTGCCGGCAGGCGAGTTTTCCTCGTGGAACATCCGCGGACCGGCGAAAACCACGTCGCTCGACAGGACGGTCAGGCGGCAGGCGCGCTCCGCGGCCAACTGGGCCAGGTGCGCCACGACCTGGGGTTCGTGTTCGAGCCGCGCGACGCTGGGCTCCGGATCCCAACTCGAGGTTGATAGCGGCCCGCAGTGCACGATCCACTGGGGCTGCCAATCTTGCACGAGCGCTTCCATCGCGGCCCGATCGCCCGGGGCCCAGTGTTCGCTGCGCATACTGGGTGATTCCACGGCGTGCTGGCTGTAGACTCCCAGCACGTCGCAGTGGTCCGAGAGCGTCAGGGCCAAATTGGACCCCAACGGATGATCGATTCCGGTAATCAGCAATCGCTCCACTGTCGGCCTCCTTGCCTGAATCAACCATGGAGTCGGCGCGGCGGATTGTAGCCGGACCACTATCTGGGTCCAAGACGGATTCGCCGTTCTCGGTCAACTGCTGGCAGGCGCGGACCACCGGGCAAACCTTCGCCAGCATGGGGTCCCCAGAACTCCTGGTCCGCGCCGACGCGCCGGCTCTTGTCTTGACGATGTTTGGCGAAAGTTGCTAGACTTCCCGCGCATCGAGCCGGCGGCTCGGTGTCCGGCGTATGACGCTCGCCCAGGTAATGGATTTCGAGGCAGGCAAATGCTCAAAACGTTGGGAATCGTCCAGGTTCGCCGCGAATCGGGACCGTTGGAATCGAAAGTCGGCCGCAAGCTGGGTGGTAAGTCCTTGCTGGAACTGGTCGTCCGCCGCGTCACCGACTGCCAGCGGCTCGATGGCGTCGTCGTGGTCTTCACCGGCGAAGATGCTGACGAACACATTCGCCAGTTGGTTCCGCCGGACGTGCCGATCTTTGCCGGCGTCCAGCGTGATCCCCTGGCGACGTTTGTCGCGGCGCTCGACGAATTCCCCGCCCGCGCGGTCGTCCGCGTTTGCGCTGACAATCCGTTCATCGATCCGGTGCTGATCGACCGTTTGGTGAGCACGGCCGACGCGCATCCCCATTGCGACTATATCAGTTATTGCTGTGCCAACGGCCGGCCGACGATCTTGACTCAGTTGGGCCTGTTTGCCGAATGGTGCTCCGCCGAATCTCTGCGTCTGGCCCAGCGCGACGCCAAGCGAGCCACCGATCGCGAGCAAGTCACCGGATTTTTATATGCGCACCCGGAACGTTTCAACGTGCGGCTGATCCCGCTTCCGACCGAACTGGACCGCGACGACTTGCGGTTGAGAATCGACGTCGAGGAAGATTGGGAACACGCCCAGGTGATTTTCGAGGCCTTGGGCCCCGGCGAATGGGATTGGCAACGGATTGCCGACCTCTTGGACCATCAGCCCGCTTTGCGCAAACGCATGGCGGTCCTGAATCGCGCCACGGCGCGCGTTTAGCACGACGGGTCGGAGAAAGGATTCTCAAGGCCATGCGCGCGATGCCGTCCGCCTTTGACGTTGGTCAGGATGTCGAAACATCCCTGCCGGCGATCGCCCAGCGCTTCCCAGCCGCCGAGCGGGCCGCGGTAGGCGGCTTGATTTTTGACATGGCCGACGTGCTC
Organism: Planctomycetia bacterium; assembly: GCA_041499515.1. Classification (GTDB taxonomy): domain Bacteria; phylum Planctomycetota; class Planctomycetia; order Pirellulales; family PALSA-1355; genus PALSA-1355. The sequence continues at coordinate 14,735 of JBGQKM010000124.1, forward strand.
TACGACGACACTCGCTGGCGACGCTGGCTACTGCGCCTGGTCAATCAACTGGGCGTGCGGGCCGAATATGCCGATTTCTTTCGCGTCTGGGACCGCGAGTACCTGGTCGATGTCAATTGCGGCCGCCGCGAGGTCGCCGAGGCCTTGCAGGCGTTTCTGCTGGCCTCGGGTGTCTCCTGGGCCCAGGTGGACGAGGTCGAGGCAGCCAGTCGGATTCAACGGCAGAGCTTCGAGCTCAACGTCCGCCCCTTGCCCGGTGTCGTGTCGACCATTGTCCAGCTCTGTGCGTGGCGGCTGCCCCTGGTGGCCTGGGCCGACACCACGCAGACCACGGCCAAATTGGCTGAACGGGTCGAACGCCTTTCACTCGCCAATCGCTTTCAGGCCGTGCTCTCCTCGTTTGATCTGGAATGTGCACAGCCATCGCCACAATCCTATCAGGCGGCCCTCGACGCCCTGGGTCTTTCGGCTTCGCAGGTCGTCTATGTGGGGCACGATGCCGAGCACCTGGCCGGGGCGCAAGCAGTCGGGCTGCGAACCGTGGCGTTCAACTTTCAACGGCCAGCGCGAGCCGACCATTATCTGACGCGCTTCGAGGACCTGCTTGAGGTAGTAGACCCCTGCGCTCCACGATCCCGCGTCGAAGCCGACCACGATGGCGCGAGTGCCCAGCGGTGGAGCTCCAGGCTGGTGCTCAGCGAAGGAAACCCCCGATGATCGCGCCGGTTCGCGAACCCCCCTCCGCACAATCGCCGTCGGCCAATAGTCTGGCCAGCGCCCGCCGCGCCGTCGCGGCCGTGCTGTTCCGGCGAACCGCCTGCCAGACGTCGTCCGCGCCGCGCGTTTCGACCTTCGTGGCTTGGACGTTCGTCGGCTGGTCGATCGTGATCACGGCCTCCTACTTTGCGTTCTCCGCCTGGTGGACCATTCGCTACGACTGAGTCTGCGGCCCTTGGCGGGCGCCGCTGGCGGCTTGCCAGTGCCTCGACGACCACAAACAAGGCGCCAGCGTCAACCCAAAATGCCTTGGGTTGGCCTCATCAAACGCGTACTGAGAGCCCGGCACCCCGAGGCCATCCAGCTTGCCTTCATTCGAGCCCATGTTCGACGTCTTGGTTTCGCTGCTGGCGCTGGGCGTCATGGCCCTGTCGGCCTTCGGCGTGGGGCGGCCCGCGCTGCGGAAACTGGCGATCGCCCAGGACGATCCCCTGGCGGTTTGC
>JBGQKM010000125.1:0-15875 GCA_041499515.1 Planctomycetia bacterium
AACCGGCCGGCGGATCGATCGGGCTGGGCACGTCGCCCGGCAGAATGATCCGCTTCCGTTTCTTGGTCGGCTCCAGCCGCGGAATCGAAGACAGCAAGGCATGCGTGTAGGGGTGCAACGGCGCGCGGTACAGCCCGCGGCTGCCGGCCATTTCGATGATCTCGCCCAGGTACATCACGGCCACCCGGTCCGAGATATACTCCACGACCGACAAGTCGTGCGAGATGAACAAGTACGTCAGCCGGTGTTTGGCTTTCAAATCGGTCAGCAGGTTGACGATCTGCGACTGGATCGAAACGTCCAGGGCCGAGATCGGCTCGTCGAGCACTAGAAACTTCGGCTCCAGAGCCAGCGCCCGGGCGATGCTGATCCGCTGCCGCTGGCCGCCGGAAAATTCGTGCGGATAGCGGTGGATGTAGCTGGCGTCCAGGCCCACCTGTTCCAGCGTTTCGCGGACTTTGGCCAGCCGGGCTCGGGCGTTGCCGAGGCGATGGATGATCAGCCCTTCTTCGACGATGCCGCGCACGGTCATCCGCGGATTGAGCGAGCTGAACGGATCTTGAAAGACGATTTGCATATCGCGCCGCAACCTGCGCAGATCGCGGCCGCGGGTGTTTACGACGTCGCATCCGCCGAGCAGGACGCGGCCGGCGGTGGGTTCCAGCAGGCGCAGCAGCGTGCGGCCGGCCGTGGTTTTGCCGCAGCCCGACTCGCCGACCAGCCCCAGTGTTTCGCCTTCGGCGATCGTGAAGGAGACGTCGTCGACCGCCTTGACGTGCGCCGCCACGCGCGACAGCACGCCCCGGCGGACCGGAAAGTACTTCCTCAGGTGTTCGACTTCGACCAGCGGCTTGCTCATGCGGTTCCTCGCTCGTCGGGCAGCTCGCCGGCAAAATGGCAGCGGGCCCAATGGCCCGGCGCGATCTCGCGCAGCTCGGGTTCTTCGCCGCGGCAACGGTCTTGCACGTACGCGCAGCGCGGGTGGAATTTGCACCCGGGCGGAAAGCGCAATGGGCTGGGGACCATGCCGGGAATCGTGGTCAGGCGTTCGGCTTTCGATTTGCCCGCCGCGGGACGCGAGGAGAACAGCCCACGCGTGTAGGGGTGCAACGGGCGGCCAAACACGTCGTCGACCGGGGCGTACTCGACGACTTTCGAGGCGTACATCACGGCCACGTCGTCGGCCATTTCGGCGATGATGCCCAAGTCGTGCGTGATCATCAAAATCGACATGCCGATGTCGGCCTGCAATTCGCGCAACAGATCGAGAATCTGCGCCTGGATCGTTACGTCCAGCGCCGTGGTCGGTTCGTCAGCAATCAGCAGTTGGGGATGACAGGACAGCGCCATGGCGATCATCGCCCGCTGCCGCATGCCGCCGGAAAACTGGTGGGGATACTCGCGAAATCGCCGCTCGGGCTCGGGAATTTTCACTTTGCGCAACATCTCGATCGTGCGATTGCGGGCTTCGTCCTTGCCGACCCTTTGGTGCAGGACGATCGCTTCGCTGATTTGCGAGCCGATGGTGAACACGGGGTTGAGCGAGGTCATCGGCTCCTGGAAGATCATCGAGATCTGCCCGCCGCGGATTTTGCGCATGGCCGGTTCGCTCAATTCCGAAAGCACCCGCTCGGGCGGCTGGGACGCGTCGGCGGTGGTGGTTCCGTTGGCGGCGTGCATCACGATCCGACCCCCGGCGATTCTTCCTGGCGGCGAGATCAAGCGAATGATCGACATCGCGGTCACGCTCTTGCCGCAGCCTGACTCGCCGACCAGCCCCAGCGTGCGGCCCCGGTAGATATCCAGCGACACGTCGTCCACGGCCCGCACGATTCCTTCTTCGGTATCGAAGTAGGTCTTCAGGTGTTCGACGCGAATGAGCGGCTGGGCCATGATGGCGGCGTTTTGTTGCATGCTTGCGATTGGGCTGCCGCGACTAATGTTTTCCGCCGCGCAGTCGCGGGTCGGTGGCTTCTTGCAGCCCCTCGCCGATGAGGTTGTAGGTCAGCACGGTCAGAAAGATCGCGGTGCCGGGAAAGAATACCAGCCACCAGAGGTTCAAGTTGCTTCTGCCCGCGTTGAGCAGCGTGCCCCAACTGGGATTGGGCGGCGGCGAACCGAAGCCCAGGAAACTCAGGCCGCTTTCGGTGAGAATCGCGCCGGCGATGCCGAAGGTGATCGGCACCAACAGCGGCGCCAGCGAATTGGGCAGCACGTGGCGGAACATGATCCGCGTGTGCGTGGCGCCCAGGGCCCGGGCCGCCATCACGAACTCGCTCTCGCGGAGCTTCAAGAATTCGCCGCGGGCCAGCCGGGCGATGCTGGTCCAGCCAGTGCAGCCCAGCACGGCCATCATGTGCCAGATCGTCGGCTTTTCCAAAATGGCCAGCAGGGCCAGGATCAAGACCAGCGGCGGAATGCACATCACCAGCTCGATGCAGCGACTGAGGATCATGTCGACCCAGCCGCCGAAATAGCCGGCCGCCGCGCCCACCACGATGCCAATCAGCGCGGCGATGCCCATCGAAACGAACCCTACCAACAGCGCGATCGTGGTGCCGTGCACCATTTGTGCCAGCACGTCGACGCCGGCCTGTGTGGTGCCGAACCAGTTATAGCGGTTGGGAAATCCCTGGTCGCCCGAGGGGTTTTCGGGCCGGCCGGGCCATTCGTCGGCCCGCACGCGGCGATACGGATCTTGATAGACCAGCGGCCAGAGGGCCCAGCTTTGGGGATCCTTGTCGCGCAAGTTATTGGGATAGATGCGGCGGAACTTGTCCTGGGCGAAGATCGGGTTTTCCCAGCGGCTGTTGAAATAGCCCAGCGCCGGGAAATAAAGACGGCCTTTATAGTTGCAGACGACCGGCTTGGTGCCGGCGATCGCCGGCGCGAATAGCGCGACGAGGGCCATCAGGACGACGAAGGCCAGCGCGGCGGTGGCCAGCTTTCCTCGGCGATAGCGCAGCCAGGCCTCGGCCCAAAAGCCGCGGGGCCGGGAGTGCCTGGTTTCAACGGCAAGTGGCGGCGCCAAATCGTTCATCGGGGGTGCAGCGAAAACCCAGGTCAGGAGTACGTCACGCGCGGATCGACCAGCGAGTACAAGAAATCGGCCAACAATTGCCCGGCCAGCGTGAGCATGGAAAACATCAGCGTCAGTCCCATGATCGTGGGATAGTCGCGCTCGCGGATCGACTCGAACAGCAGCCGGCCCATGCCCGGCCAGGTGAAAATTTGTTCCAGAATGACCGCTCCGCTCAACAGGGCCGGCAGGGTCAGGCCCAAGAGGGTGACCAGCGGAATGAGCGTATTGCGCAGGGCATGGTGGACCATGACCCGCGTCGGTCCGACCCCCTTGGCGCGGGCCGTGCGGATGTAGTCTTGCCGCACGACTTCCTCCAGGTTGGATTTCACGAACCGGCTGTAGTAGGCCAGGCTGGCGTACGTCTCGCAGGCAATCGGCATCAGCGAATGGAGAAACACGTCCCAGATTTTTCCCATCGTCGACAGCTCGGCGTAGTTGTCGCTGAGCATGCCGAACAGCGGCAGCCAGCCGAGCTTCACCGCCAGCGCGATTTGCAAAAACAGCGCCGCCACGAACGAGGGGAGCGAATAGAGCATGTACAACGCCGTGCTGGTGGCCCGTTCGTCCCAACGGCCGCTGCGCACCGAGGAGAGCAGACCCAGCGGAATCGAGAGCAGATAAGTCAATAACAGCGAGCTGACCGAGAGCATGAGCGTGGGGCCGATGCGCTCGGCAATCAGCGTCGTCACGGGCTGTTTGCGCGTGAACGAGCGGCCCATGTCTCCTCGGGCCAGGTTGCCCATCCAGATCAGATAGGCCTGTGGCCACGGTTTGTCGAGGCCATAGATCTTGCGCATCCGCTCTTCATCTTCCGGGTTCACCTTGCGGCTGGGATCTTCGCCCATCTGCGCCGTCAGAGGATTGCCCGGCATATTGCGCACCAATCCGTACACCACGAACGTGATCAGCAACAGGGTGATCACGCCCAAGAGCATGCGCCGGGCGAGATATTGGAACATGAGGCAATGTTGGGGCTAGAGAAAAACATGAAATCGCGCTACGGCACGGCTTTCCAGATGCTGTTGAAGCCGGGGTTGTAGTGGAACGGTCCGCGCGGGCTGTAATTGTATCCGCGCAGCGACTTATTGAAGCCGTAAAACGAATTGCGGAAGTACAAGAAAGTGCAGGGCTGATCCGCATAGATCAGTTCGTCGATCCTGGCGTAGATGGCGGCCCGCTTGGCGCGGTCGAACTCTTTGCGCCCCTGCACGTAGAGCTTGTCGACCTCGGGGTTCGAATAGCGGAGGAAATTCCGGCCTTCGCCGGTGGCCCAGATGTTGTCCGAAGTGTCCGGGTCGGACCCGGTGCCCCAACCGCCGAACTCGGCCTGAAATTCATGGAGGCGGATCTTTTCCATCAAGACGGTGAATTCGATGGGGCGGACGTTGCACACCACGCCGATCTGATCCAGGTTTTCCTTCAAGAGCGTGCAGGCTGCGATCCGGTCGGGGATGTTGGGGCACAGGATGGAAAACTCGAACGGCACCAGGCGCCCGCCGACCATCTTGTCGCGCACGCCGTCGCCGTCGTGGTCCTCCCAGCCGGCTTCGTCCAGCAGCTTTTCGGCCTTTTCCAGATCCTGCTTATAGAAGGGCAGCGGCTTTTTGGGAGCCATCCAGGCCGTGCGGTGCCAAATGCCGTTGCACGGCTCGTACAGCCCGTAATAGAGCTTGTTGAGCATTTCGTCGTAATTGAAGGCGTACGACATGGCCTTGCGCACGCGAACATCGCGAAAGAAGGGGCAGGACGGGTCATTGTTGTTCCAGCCGAAATAAAAGTACAACCATTCCAGACCGCTGGCCTTGGTGTTGTGCTCGTAATAATCCTCCCCGCCGGTTTGCGTCGTCCACTGTTCGGCCGTGAGAATCGACTCGTCGACTCGGGCCGACTTGAGCGCCAACAGGGCCGTGTTAGGGTCTTCGATAATGCGGAAGCGGATGGTTTCGAAATACGGTTTGTCGCGCACCTGCTTGCCGTGGTGCAGGTACCAGCTCTCGCGCCGCGTCAGCACGATCTCCTGCCCCCGCGCGCGACTGCTGACGGTATAAGGGCCGCCGCAGACCGGCTCATTTTCGTACTTCACGTGATAGTCGCTTTGCGATAGCGTAGGGTCTTCACGGTAGTTCTTGTAAATATGCCGCGGCAGCACCGGAAAACTGACGTTCCAGACGTTCGTGGCCAGCGGCTCCTTGTGAAAGAAAACCAGCGTGCGGTCGTCGTAGGCTTCGATCCAACGGAGCTTGTCGGTTCCGGTGCGCACCGCCGGCACGGGTACCTTGGGGTTCATGATGACCTGGAAACTGAAAGCCACGTCGTGCGCCGTGATCGGCTGGCCGTCGGACCAGGTCAGGTCGTCGCGCAGAATCACCTTGTCGACCATCCGATCCTTGCTCGTCTGCCACGAGACCGCGGCCTCTTTGCTGGCAAAGGGAGTCATGTTCCAATCGAAGCCAAACAAGCTGAAGCCCGTGAGATATTGCACATCGAACTCGGATACCGAGTTGTACAGGATCGGATTCGTGCTGCGGACGTCGACGGGCAGATAGCGGTTGACCGTGGCGTTCCAGTTGACGGCGGTCGGTTTTTCTGGCAGCCGGCCCAGCGCGCTAAGAATCTTTGCGTTGGCTTGCGGCGTCGTGTTTTTGAGTAATAGCGCATCCTTGGCCGTCGCCAGCGGTTTCTCGTGGGACTGCCGGGCGCGCAACAATTCCAGCGCGTCCAACACCGGCTGATCGGTCCACCCGGCCTGTTTATCCAATTCGGCCAAGGGCGGCGGAGTGAACGGCTCGATCAACGACTCGGGTTCTTGTTTCTCCTTGGCCCCGGCCGGGGCGCTGGGCGGGGCCGCGGCGGATTGAAACGCGCCGAACCCGCCGAACACCAACCCGAAGAAACAAAGCTCCAGGGCAGCCGGCCCGACACGAGAGCATTTCATAAGTTGCCTTTCCAGCGGCGGCAAGACAGCCCGATAGCCCAGGCACGCGATGGCACGAAGCTGGGCAATTTCCGTGGCGGAGCAGAACGAGGTGGCGCACGACTGGCTATGCCGTTTACGTTTGCCAAAACGCTCAAAAACGCCACCTGGCGCTGCGAAGCAAGCCCATGCTATAAAATGGTTTGCGTACGGTCAATAACGCTTCTGCTTGGGCCCGGGCGTCGTGCTCGCGCGGGACGGCGCTGGCGTGCGACGAGCGGGGACCAAGCACGCTCGGTTTGGCGTCATAAGAGAGGTGCCGGCGGCCTCGTATTGGGCCCCGCGAACCTCTGTTGCCCTGTTTCCCCCATCTCTGTACTCTATGGCCCCTGATTGGCTGGTTCCGGTTGCACGGTTCTGGCTGCGCGGGTGGGTCGATGGAGGCCGTTCGTCCATCTCGATTTTGCGAGTGAATTTATGCCACAGATCTTCATCGCGCGCTGTGCCGCCGTACGGGCGTCTTTCGCCGCATGCATCCTGGCAGCGCTGGCTGTCATTTTTGCGTTGGTCTCGCAAGCGGCGACGGCCAAAGAGGCGCAGTGGATCTGGTCGCCGGCTTATGAAAAAGAACTCGCCCCCACGGGGACGTGCTACTTTCGCAAATCGTTTAACCTCGGCACGCCGGAACACGGCACCGTGCAGATCGCTTGCGACGACAGTTACACGCTGTACGTCAACGGGCGTCACATTGGCACCGGTGGGAATTGGAAGGTGCTGGACGTCTACGACATCACCAAGTATCTGGTGCAGGGCGCCAACACGATCGCGGTGAAGGCCGTGAACTCCGAAGGCAGTTCGGCCGGTCTGGTGGCCCGAGTGATCGTCAAGCAACAGGGCAATACACACGTCGAATACTCGACGGACGCGACGTGGAAGACGGCCCTGAAAGAATTCCCGCAGTGGCAGAAATCGCGTTTCGACGATACGCAGTGGTTGGCCGCGCGCGGTTTCGGCAACTTGGGGGCCACTCTGCCCTGGGGCAACGAAGTCACGGTGGCCGGGGCCGAGGGCCGCTTCAAAGTCACGCCTGAGTTTCACGTCGAATGGATCGTCGAGCCGAAGGAAACCGGTTCCTTGATTTGCATGACGTTCGACGAATTCGGCCAGATCGTCGCCTCGCGCGAGAATGGCCCGCTGATTATCGTACGCGACGAAGACCGCGACGGCCTGCCCGACACGGTTTCGACCTATTGCGAGGAGTTGAAGAACTGCCAGGGTCTGCTGTCGATCAGCGGCAAGATGTACGCCATCGGAGAAGGTCCGCAGGGCGCCGCGCTGTATCGGCTTTCGGACGAAGACCAGGACGGCGAAATCGACCGCGTGGAAGCGATTTTGAAGTTTTCCGGCGAAATGGGCGAGCACGGCCCGCACGCGCTGACGTTGGGCCCCGACGGGCTGCTGTACATCCTGATCGGCAACTTTGCGCAGACCGCGCAAGAGTGCGAATCGACCAGCCCCTATCACGACTTCTACGAAGGCGATCTGATCACGCCCCGTTACGAGGACGCCGGCGGACATGCCGTCGGAATCAAGGCGCCCGGCGGCACGATTATTCGCACCGATACGGCGGGCACCGCCGTCGAGCTGTTTGCCGGCGGGTTGCAGAACCCGTACGACCTGGCATTCAATCAAGAGGGCGAACTGTTCACCTGCGATTCCGACATGGAATGGGACTCCGGGATGCCCTGGTACCGTCCGACGCGGCTGAATCACGTCAGCGCGGGTTCCGAGTTCGGCTGGCGTAGCGGCTGGGCCAAGTGGCCCAACTATTTCATCGACAGTTTGCCGCCGGCCTTGGAGTTGGGACGCGGCTCGCCGGCGGGCATGGAAGTCTACAACCACGTCATGTTTCCACAGCGCTACCACAACGCGCTGTTCGTGTGCGACTGGTCGCGCGGCCGGATTCTGGCGGTGCGCACCAAGCCGCACGGAGCGACGTACAAAGCCACGGCCGAGGTCTTTCTGGAAGGCCAGCCGCTCAACGTGACCGACGTGGCGGTCGGCGCCGACGGCTGGCTCTATTTCTGCACCGGCGGCCGCGACACCGAAGGAGGCATCTACCGCATCGTGTGGAACGGCAAAGTTCCCGAGAGCGTGATCAATCGCGGCAAGGGCATCGTGGCCGCGCTCGAACAGCCGCAGATCAATAGCGCTTGGGCCCGACAGCGCGTCGCGCTGTTGAAACAACAACTCGGCAATGAGTGGTCCGAGCAATTGAGCGACGTGATCGAAGACGAAAAGGCTCCTGTGGAGCAACGCCTGCGGGCGATGAACCTGATGCAGTTGTTCGGGCCATATCCGTCCACGTCGTTGTTGATCGAAGCATCCCGCGCGCGTGCCAGCGTGTTGCGGGCCAAGGCCGCGTACCTGATGGGCATTCACGTCGACGACGACACGCAAATTCGCCTGGGCGAATTGCTGCAAGACAAGGATCTGGCCGTGCAACGCGCGGCCTGCGAGGCCCTGCTGCGTGCCGGACAACCGATGCCGGCCGAAAAACTCACGAAGCTGCTGGCGTCGCCCGATCGCTACGTGTCCTGGGCCGCGGGCCGGGCCCTGCAGCGGGTGCCGCGCGAAAATTGGGAACCGGCGATTCTGGAACATGCCGAACCGCGCGTGTTCATCGCCGGCTCGGTGAGCCTGCTGGGGCTGTCGCCCGAACAAGGCACGGTCGACGCCGTGCTCCAGCGCAGCAGTGAATTGCTGGGCAACTACCTGAGCGACGACGATTTTCTCGATCTGCTGCGAGTCATCCAGGTGGCATTGCTCAAGGGGCAATCTCAGCCCGAAAACGTGTCCAGCTTGCGCAGGCAGCTCTCGGAAGAATATCCCTCGCGCGACTATCGGATGAATCGCGAGTTGACGCGGCTGCTGGTCTATCTGCAAGAGCCGACGTTCGCCGAACGGTTGGTCGAACAGCTCAACGGCGACGCGCCGAGCCTGGAAAAAATGCAGTTGCTCACGCACACTCGTTTCTTGCAAGCCGGCTGGACCATTCCCCTAAAACTCGAAGTGCTGAAAGCTTTCGAAGAAGCCCGCGCCATCCAGGGCGGGCACAGCTTTGCCGGCTACATCGAAAACATCTCGCGCGATTTCTTCGCCACGTTCAACGAGGACGAACGGGCGTTGGTGCTGGCCGACGGCGCAAAATGGCCGACCTCGGCCCTGAGCGTGCTGGCCAAGCTGCCGGAACATCCCAGCCCGGAGATTCTGACGGAGATTGAGAACCTGGATCGCCAGGTCCTGAAACTCGACAGCGAGGCGGCCAAGCGGCTGCGGATTGGCATTTGTGCCGTGCTGGGTGCCAGCGGCGATTCGCAGGCCATGGCGTACTTGCGCGAGTTATTCGACAACGAGCCCGACCGCCGCGTGCCGATCGCGATGGCATTGGCGCAACAGCCGTCGGGCGAGAACTGGCCCTATCTGGTCCGGGCGCTGTCCATCGTGGAAGGGGCCGCCGCGCAAGAAGTCTTGATGCGCCTGGCCGAAGTCGACCAGACGCCGAAAGATGCCGAGACGATCCGCCAGGTGATCCTGCGCGGATTAATGCTCCGCGAAAACGGCAGCCGCCGCGCGGTCGACCTGTTGGAGAAATGGACGCGCCAGCAACAAAGCCAGCCGGACGACGCTTGGGACAAGGCGTTGGCCAAATGGCAAAACTGGTTCGTCGAACAATACCCCGACTCGCCCGAACCGACGTTGCCGGTGGATGCCGAACAGAATCACTGGACGTATCAAGAGCTGCTCAGCTTCCTCACCGGGCCGCAAGCCTCGCAAGCCGTGGCGGCGCGGGGCGCCACGCTGTTCGAGAAGGCCCAGTGCATCAAATGTCACCGCTACGGAAACCGGGGCGACACGGTCGGGCCCGATTTGACCGACATCAGCAAGCGATTCCAGAAAAAGGAAATCCTCGAGTCGATCCTGTTTCCGTCACACGTCATCTCCGACCAATATGCCAGTCAGACGATCGTGACCAAGAACGGCAGGCACTACGTGGGCATGGTCGCGCCCAGCGGCGATAACGCGCTGGTGGTTCTGCAGGCCAACGGCGAGAAGGCGATCGTTGCGGTGGGCGACGTGGAGCAGAAAACTCGCAACAAACTCTCGTCCATGCCGGAGGGGCTCTTGAACGCGCTAAGCCTCGAGGAAGTCGCCGATCTCTTCGCCTATCTGACCAACTCGGCGCGGTCGGACGTCACCCGGCGGCCGGGACGCTTGCGGTAGCACGGTCGGCCGGCTGGTGCTCGGCGCGGCAATTTGTCGCGGATGCGTGGGCCCTACGTCGGAAGACTTCTGGTTCTGCCCGATTACGCCGGATTTACCTGCTGGCAGGCTAAGGCAGTTGCCGGGGGGGCGTGGAAGCTTTCAAGCCCCGACGCGCTTGAGTCGATGCTAGCGGATAGAGGTGTACGCTCGGGACGCTTGCGCCGATTCGTTGCTTGACAAAGTCGTGCCAAGCCGCCGAAGTTTGGAAATTCATAGCGAGGAGACGATCGATGCGATACTCGAACATTGTGACGGGAATCGGGGCGGTGCTCGTGATTCTGTCGGCCGGCGTGGCGCAGGCCGCACAACGTGACGCGACTGCCAAGATCTTGGGTAATATGCAGGGAAACAATGCGCAGTCCGCGACCGCGTATCGCGCATTCAGCTACGCGCCGGCCGAGGCGGCTGCGACCGTGGCAGCACAGCCCTGTGCGCCAGCAGCAGACAACACGGCCCGCAGCTACTCGTATCAGCCGGGGACCTCGGGCGCTGTCCAGCCGGTTAATGGCCAAGGATCGCGCGGTCCCGGTTATTTGCGTGCCGACCGCAAGGCCCTCGGCGAGTATTAATCGCCGGCTCATAGCGCGCATGCCATCAGACGGTTCTGGTCAATCGACTTCGTTGACCAGAGCCGTTTTTTTATTGGCCGCGGAAAACTCAGCTCGAGTAACTGGCGCGGGGCGCATCGGTCCAGGCGATCGATTCCTGGGCGTGCAGCGGCAAGTTCACGATGAACGTGGCTCCATGTCCACGGCTGCTCTCGGCGCGAATCGTGCCGCCGTGAGCCGCGACGATCGACTGGCAAATGCTCAAGCCCAAGCCGTTGCCGTGGGTGGGGTTTTCGCGTTGGCGTGATTTGTCGCCCCGATAAAACCTGTCGAACACGTGCGGCAGGTCGGTCGGGCTGATCCCCATGCCCGTGTCGGCCACGCGCAAGACCAGTCGCCCACCCGTCGCGTCGCGGGCCAGCGTCATCAGCACCTGCCCGCCGCGGGGGGTGAACTTGAGGCTGTTGTCGATCAAATTGTTGACCACCTGGCGCAGTCGGCCGGCGTCGCCGTCGATCGTGATCTCGTCGCGCACGTCGACCACGAGTTGGATGCCACGTTCCTCGGCGGCTCCGCGGAACATTTCGCTGGACTTTTCCAGCAATTGGCCGAAAGGGACGGGCCGCATTTCGACCGGGAACCGCGCGGCGTCGGTCTCGGCCAGCAGCAAAAGCTGGTTGACCAGCACCCGCAACTGTCCGCACTGATCGGCGATTTCACAGAGCATGTCCTGGTATTCTTCGACGGTCCGATCCGAGTTGAGCGTGACCTCCACCGAGCTTTGCACGGCGGCCAGCGGCGAGCGGAGCTCGTGGGCCGCATTGGCGACGAATTCGCGATTGCGCTCGAGATGTTCGCCCAACAAATCCAAAAAGTGGTTGATCGTCCGCGAAAGTTGGTCCAATTCGTCTTGCGTGCCGCGGATCGGAAGGCGTTCTTCCATGTGGCTGGGGCGCAGCCGGGCGGCGGTGGAGATGATCCGCGCCAGCGGTCGCGTGGCTCGTCCGGCCAACCAATAGCCGCTGATCGGAGCCACGAACAAGATCACGATGCCGGCCGCCGTCATCAGCCGCGTCAACGTGGCCACGTCGTCGTCCACAGTGGCCAGTGAAGCGCCCACGCGGACCGTGTAGGCAGGCACACCGGGTTTGCTCAGCACGCGCTGCGCCACTCGATAGCCGCTGAGCGACAACAGCGAGGGCTCTCCGGCCTGCGGCAAAGGCGCGCCCTGTAAGTCCGGCGGCTTGCCGCTGGACGACATGAGCCGGCCATCGGTATCGAGCAATTGCACGAACAGTTTGCGATCGACGTGGCCTTGCGCCTTGCGGTCCATCTCGCGGTAGATTTCCACGTTGTTCGGGTAGAACGTCTCGGCGGCCAGGGCGACTTCATAGGCGTCGTCCAGCATGAGATGATCGTTTTCGCTGTGCAGGGTAAACCGCAGGGCTTCGTGCACGCCCACGAGCGTCACCACCACGATCAGCAACACGGCCGCGGTGTTCCATGCGCTCAAGCGAAAGCGGAGCGACCGAAAGAGCGTATTAAACTGCTCGAAGCGCATAGCCTCGCCCCCGCACCGTCTGGATCACCGATTCGTCGAACCCCTTGTCGAGCTTGCCGCGCAGCCGATTGATGTGGACCTCGATCACGTTGGTGGCGCCTTCCCAATCGGTCTCCCACAAGTGCTCGCAGAGCATCCGCCGCGTGACGATGTGACCCGCGTATCGCATCAGCAGCTCCAGCAGGCTGAACTCGGTGGGGGTCAACTCGATTTCGTTGTCCTCGCGCGTAACGCGGCGCGTGGTCAAATCCAGCGTCAGCCTGCCAGCCTGAATCACCGCCGGCGGCCGCGCGACGATGCGGCGGCAGACTGCTTCCACGCGGGCCATCAACTCGACCAGCGCAAACGGCTTGACGACGTAGTCGTCCGCGCCGGCGTTCAAGCCCGAGACGCGCTCCTCGACCGAACCCAATGCCGTCAAGGCAATCACCGGCGTCTGAATGCCCAAGCTGCGCAGCTCTTGGAGCACTTCCAGCCCGGGGCGTCCGGGCAGCATGAGATCGAGGATGATCGCGTCAAACTGCTGGCCCGAGGCCAACTCCAAACCTCGTTGGCCTTCTTTGGCCCACATGCAGCCATGTCCGGCTTCCGAGAACCCTTTGCGCAAAGCTTTGCCGATCAACGGATCATCTTCGATGACCAAGAGCTCCATGGACCAGCCCTTCGTTCGACCCGAACAAGGCCCGCCAGCCGCTTGTTGCCGCCGGATCCGCCTAAGCCTTCATTATAACCCAACTCCCCGTTTGTCGGGCAGACGCAATTCGCAGCGGGTATCTTAAGAATTCGTAAGAGTATAGGGCCGCTAGACTACAGCCGATTCGACATTCCACGGGGCTGGCGGAACCTTTCCGATTTGTAATTGTATGGCAGTGGTCATCCGGGTGCAGCACTTCTATACTCCGCAGGTGGCCCGAACGGAGAACAGCAGAGCCATGGTTGCCATCGACCCATCTTCGTTTGGGCGGCAGAGGCTGCCTCACGCCGTGTTTTCAGTGGTTTGACGTCCTTCCCCGGCCGGTGGATTCCAGAAAGACATCGAACAAGGCCGTCTTGACTGTCTTTCCCGCGAGCTCCAGGTCGCCTCAGGGCGACCACGCACGAGACGCCGCGAGGGGCGAGCCGAAGCACGGGGTTTGAGGTCCGCGACGGCCGGCCGTGAGCGATTTCAGGCTATTGCAGCCGTACCCGTGGAGTGTATCGAAATGGCGTTGCCCAGCAGTCACGCGGCCCCAGGTTCCGGGACTAGTTCTTCCCATGGCCCTGGCTCGGCCGATTTCGCCGGCGAAAAACCGCGTGGCGATCTGGCGGGGTTCGTCAAGTACTTTCGCCACGATATACTTTCCGGGTTTTTGGTGTTCTTGATCGCATTGCCGCTGTGCCTGGGCATTTCGCTGGCCTGCGGCTATCCGGCGGTGGCCGGCGTATTCACGGCCATCATCGGCGCGGTTTTGACGACCTTTTTGAGCGACTCCGAATTGACGATCAAGGGGCCGGCCGCCGGACTGATCGTGATCGCGATCGGCGCCGTCACGGAATTTGGCTTCACGGGCGGCCAGGATCCGGCGGCCGACATGCAGGCCTATCAAATGGCGCTGGCCGTGGGCGTCGCGGCCGGCGTGATACAGATTGCCTTCGGGCTGTTGCGGGCCGGAGTGCTGGGCGATTTCTTTCCGACGGCCGCGGTGCACGGGATGTTGGCGGCCATCGGCATCATTATCGTGCTCAAGCAATTGCCGGTCACGATGGGCGAAGTCGCCAAGGGTGATCCCCTGGAGATTCTGCGAGAGTTGCCCGACAAGTTCATCCACGCTAATCCGCAAATCACGCTGATCGGCTCGGTGAGCTTGCTGATCCTGTTCGGGCTGCCGATGATCTCCAACCGGTGGGTCAAGATGATCCCCGCGCCGATGGTGGTGCTGTTGGTGGCGGTGCCGTTGGGCATGTATTTCGACCTGTCGCACGAGCACACCTACACGATGCTGGGCAGCACGTACAACCTCGGCGAATCGTTCTTGGTCAACGTGCCCAACAACCTGTTGCAGGCGATGGCGCACCCGGACTTTTCGGCTTTGCAGTCCTGGATGGGTTGGAAGTGGGTGATCATGTTTGCCCTGATCGGGTCGCTCGAATCGATGCTCAGCGCCAAGGCCATCGACATGCTCGATCCCTGGAAGCGCAAAACGAACTTGAACCGCGACCTGGTGGCCGTCGGATTCGCCAACACGCTGGCGGCGATGGTGGGCGGGCTGCCGATGATTTCCGAAATCGTCCGCAGCAAAGCGAACATCGACAACGGCGCGCGCACGCGCTTCGCGGACTTGTGGCACGGCGTGTTTCTGCTGGGGTTCGTGGCGCTGGTGCCTTTCCTGATCCACCGCATTCCGTTGGCGGCGTTGGCGGCGATGCTGGTGTATACGGGCTACCGCTTGGGGTCTCCCAGGGAATTCTTGAACGTTTACAAGATCGGACGCGAACAGTTGGCGATTTTCGCCATTACGGTCGTGGCCGTGCTGGCGACCGATCTGTTGATCGGAATCGCCATCGGCATCGGCGTCAAGATTGCCATCCACCTGTTCAATGGCGTGCCGCTAGGCTCGGTGTTCACGCCGTACCTGGAGGTCGAAACCCGGGACGACAATACGGTCGTGATTTTGGCCAAGGGATCGGCCGTCTTTACCAACTGGATTCCCTTCAAACGCCAAATCGAACAACTGGGTCTGGTACAGAAAAACAATGTCGTGATCGACCTCTCCGGCACGAAGATGGTCGACCACAGCGTGATGGAACGCTTGCACGAAATGGAAATGGACTTTGACCAGGCCGGACTGCAGCTCGAGGTTGTCGGCCTGGATTCGCACCAGCAATTCTCCGACCACCCGTTTGCGGCGCGTAAACGCGCTTTCGCGCGGATCAAACGCGTGACGATCGTGGCGGAAAGCGACTTGGAATCGCAGTTGATCGAGCGCTGCATCAAATTGGGCGCCTCCGGCTATACGTCGATCCCCTGCTCCGGCGCCGGCCGACGAACCGCGGCCGCGGAATCTGCCTCTCGCAATGCCCAAGTCCGGCTGGAAGTGGTCGTCGCCTCGGAGATCGCCGAACAGATCCTGGACTTTATTGCCCGCGATATTTCGCCCGAACGCGCCATCACCGCCTGCGTCGAGACGGTCGAGGTCTTGCGACGAGACCAGTTCTGAAGCCGACTGTGCGCGTGGGCCCGAAAGCGTGCCCGTTCGCCCTCGCCCGAGGGCACCTCGTCCGGTATAATTGTGCGTTTGCGACCTGGCACGCCCAATTACTTTCCCCAAAAGAGCCGTCATGGACAAAGAACTGACCGATCGGGCCGAGGCCATCCAGCAGCGTATTGTCCAGTTGCGAGACTCTCTTTGACTACGCGACTAAACAGTCGCTCTCGGCGGCCATCGAACAAAAAATGGCCCAGCC
>JBGQKM010000126.1:0-15789 GCA_041499515.1 Planctomycetia bacterium
ACCCGGCCAGCAGTGGCACACGAAGCCTTACTAGCCCGACGCGCAAGCGAGGGTCGTCGGATACGTCGCGCTGGCGGGCACCCTCGCTGGCGCTTCGGGCTAGTGTTTCCGCAGCGCCAAAGGGGGCTGTCCCCCTTTTCGACGTTTGAATCGAGTTTCTTGAACGCCAAACACTTCGCATGGGCCTACTTCGTTCCGAGCATGTGATTGTGAATATTGTCGAGCCAGGCGGATGGGACGTAATTTTCCTCTTTGTCGTCATTGCGTGCCGTGCCCATCAAGCTCGTAACGGTCGAAGGGGTAACCGCTTCAGTGATAATGACGAACGGGTTGAGGTTGGTAGGAGAGTTCGCATAATGCAGCGGGGACATGGAAGAGCTATCGGCCATGATTCCGTAGCACTTGTCGGGACCGCCCGAGTAGATCAGCGGATAAATGGCAAATGACGGCGTAGCCGACGCTGCATAAACTCCAGACGGATCAAACGGGTCCGGATACATGACGACTGAGTTGTTGTCGAACGTTGGCGGGGGGGACGTCAACGTGGTTATAGTCGCGCTTGGGGGCGAATACTGGTACCCGCCGATGCGGGCCATTTTGGTTGTGTCGAACATTGATGGCTGGTTGGGGATAAGCGGTGGAATCGGACCCTGAATTAGTGCGCCGCCCAAGTAGGAACCTGCGGCGCTGCTCAGCCCGACGCCCGTCACCGTGATTGACATACTCCCGCTGGCCTGTCCGGTGGCGGCGATTTGCAACTCCGAAAACTGGAACCCCGCCGGCCAGCGAAGGAATTGGATTGGCCGCCCCCAGGCGTCGACAAACTCCGGAAAACCGTCGCCGTCGACGTCCTTCACGTCGTCGGGCTTGAACACCTCGCGGGCATCGCCTTCTTCGGCAATCGCCGACATCACGATCATGTACAGACATTCCGCGCCCGCGAATTGGCCCGTCGGGAAATTAATATTGGCGTTATTCACTAATTTGTATTTTCGCAAATACCCCTGGTTCAGCGCTGGACGGGCAATGAAGGGCGGAGAGCCGAACGGGGTCACCGGGAGGTCAATGATATCGCTCCAACGGTCGGGCAATTCCATTCGCATCAAATCGCGCAGCGCGTCGAGCCGCATTGTGGCGGCGGCTTGCGGAGTCGCAAGTGGCGGAATCACGATCGGCACGCGGCGCGTGCGGTAGGAGTCCCAGCGGGCTTTGACGATCGCGTCGAGCTTGGCGATCAGGGTCTTGGTCTTGGCCACCTTGGCCGTCTCCTGCGCGCTGAATAGCGCAAACAGGATCATCGAGGCCATCAGCGCGATGATGCTGATCGTGATCAAAAGCTCGATGAGCGTGAAACCCAGTCGGGCTTTTCGAGCCCGGGACACAACACGAGCCCGACGGGTCGGGGAGGGGGACACGACGGCACTGCTTGACGAGCAAGCAGTGGCACACGAAACCACACTGCTGGACAAGCGAGCAGTGGCACACGAATCCACACTGCTTGACGAGCCAGCAGTGGCACCCAAAGCCGCACTGCTTGACGAGCAAGCAGTGGCACCCGAAGCCACACTGCTGGACAAGCAAGCAGTGGCACGCGAATCCGCACTGCTGGACGAGCCAGCAGTGGCACACGAATCCGCACTGCTGCACCCAGAGGGTACCCGGCCAGCAGTGGCACGCGAGGAACAGGCTGGATGACCGGCGGCGATCACTTGGCGTCTCCCAGTCGGGCCTTGCCACAGAAATTCGTAATGTTGTCGTCGTCGGCAAGACTGTTCGGCCGATCGTAATTGGTGCCCGTGGGATAAAGCCGCGTGAGGTGTCCGCCAAAGACCCCGGAGTTCCTTGAGTTTCCATACACGCCGTCCTGGCCGGCGGAAATGATCTGGAACGAGTCGGGGTTCACGAAGTTTTCGGTGGAATCCAGCATGCCCGGAGTCGCGCCCGTGTCATTCCAGTACGGCACGGCGAGGCCCGCGTTGGGAAACATATTGCGGGACGGCGGCGTCCCCGACGGATTCGGATTATTGAACATGACCGGCAGCGTTGCGGACGCCACCGGCCCATTGAACAGAAAGCTGCCGTAATTGGAGGTAACCGTCGTGGTTGCGCCGGCGGTGGTTACGGTCGTGGCGCCCGCATCCCAATAGAGATAAGGGGCCGCATTGGACGACGGCGGAACCGTACCCTGTGGAAAATAGCACGCCAGCGGCGGCGGTGACGCCAGATTGAACGTTGGGGAAATCATAGCGCTGCCAACCCCGAGCACCGAGTGAACCTGGTACAACCGCGTCGGATCGAAACTGAACAGCGGCGTGATCGTTGATTTCGTCGTATCCGGAGTTCCCGCGACGATACGCCGGCCATCGGGCGTGATGAACGGATTCGTCGGGTCGGGGCTGAATCCTTGCAGCCAAAAGACCAGGGCCTGGTCGGGCCGGAAGCAAGCCGTGTCGACGCCGGCCTGGGGGAGATCGTTCGTAAGGTTGGTCAGGTTATAGCGCGGAAAAACGCGGGCGACATGTTGTCGCAGCACGAGGTTGGTTGCAATATTTGTAAGATCGCACGGCGGGTACGACCCGTATTTTTCCTTGTAGGCTTTCAGCGCCGCGTCGATATTGTCGACTTCGAGCTTGATGCGGGTCTGCTTGGCCGTGTCGAGAGCTCGCACCACGGCCACCGACACCAGCGAGGCCAGCACGGCGATGATCGTGATCACGACCAGGATTTCGGTGAGCGTAAAAGCGCGGCGCGCCCGGGGCCGATCGCCGGCGGCGCCCGATCGTGTTTCGGGGGTCAACACTGCTGGACAAGCCAGCAGTGGCATGCGGGGCGGCGTGCATTCGCGGGACTGGTGCATGGCTTTCTCTTTCCTGAATAGGGTCGAGCGGTGAACTGCTTGTGAAAATTGCGACGGGCGCCTCGCGGGCGCTCTTTTTTTCGCGTTGCGGTCCGCCGATCCGCTCAAAGAGCGTCCCATTTTTCCACGGCCTATTTGCCGCTCAAGTGGGTGATGAGTGCGACCAACGGCATGAACAGCGCGATGACGATGAATCCGACGGCCCCGCCCAGGACGATAATCAACAGAGGTTCCATCAGGCTGACCAAGCTTTCGGTCAGCACCGAGACCTCTTCGTCGTAGGTGTCGGCGACTTTATAGAGCATGGTGTCGAGCTCGCCGGTTTCCTCGCCGACGTCGACCATGTTGACCGTCAGGTCGTCGATCACGCGCGAGTTCATGCGGCTCATATACAGAAGCAGGCCGATCGGCCCGCCGATGAAAAAGAACCAGAAGAACGCGCAGAAGGGATGAAAGGACATTTTGGAATATTCTTTCATCGGCTTGGCGATGCTCTCGCCCTCGCGAATCGACTCGGAGATTTTTCCGAACAGGTTTTCGAACATGGCGTTGCCGGACGTTTCGCGGGCGATGTTGAGGGCTTCCAGGATCGGCACGCCGCTGGAGACCAGCGTACCGAGGGTGCGGGTGGTGCGGGCCAGGATGTTCTTTTCGACCAGGGGACCGAAGATCGGCATCTTGAGCAGAAACATGTCCCAGCCCACTCGACCGGCCTTGAATCTGCGGAGCAGCTTGATGAACAGCCACACCAGAATCGGGATGCCCGGGATCAAGAACCAATATTCGACGGCCGCCTTGGAGAGGGCCATCAGCACGATGGTCATCGGCGGCAGATCGGTGTCGAAGTCGGCGAAGATTTTTTCGAAGGCCGGGACGATGCGGATCATGATGAAGGTCAAGATGCCGACGGCCACGGAGATGACCACGGCCGGATAGATCATGGCGCCTTTGATTTTTCGTTTGAGCGACTGCGCGCGTTCCTGGAATTCGGCCAGTCGCTGGAGAATGATTTCCAAGGCACCGCCGGCCTCGCCGGCCTTGATCATGTTGACGTACAGGCGATTGAAAGCCTTGGGGCACTTGCTCATGCCCTCTGAAAGGGTGGAGCCCGCCTCGATCTCGTCGCAGACGTCCATCAGGCTGTTCTTGAAGCGGCCCGACTTGGCCTGGTTTTCCAGGATGCGCAGGCTTCGCAAGATCGGCAGACCTGCGTCTTGCAAGATCGAGAGTTGGCGGGTGAAGCCGGTGAGGACTTTGCTGTTGACGCCGCCGATGGCGAAGCTTCGTTTTCGCCCGGTCTTGGCCTTGTCGGCGGCGGCCTTCTTTTGCTTCCTGACGGCGATTTTGGTGACGAAGTAGCCCATTTGGCGAATCGTCGCCTGGGCTTCCTCCTGGCTGGGCGATTCGATCACGTCCTTGATTTCCTGGCCGGTCGAGTCCATGGCCTCGAATTGATAGGTAGGCATGGTAGTGGTTGGTGGTTAGTGGTTGGTGGTTGGTGGTTAGTGGTTGGTGGTTGGTGGTTAGTGGTTGGTGGTTGGTGGTCTTCGTCCGTCACTACCCATATCCACTAACCACTTCATCCTTTTCTCATGCTTCCAAAATGGTTTCGCGAATGACTTCTTCCAGCGTGGTGCGGCCTTCGCCGGCGGCGTCCATGCCGGCGTCGCGCAAGCTGACCATGCCATAGCTGCGGGCCGCCTCGCGCAGTTCGTCACGCGAGGCGTTCCTCATGACCAGGTCCCGCATGGTGTCGTTCATGATCATCAGCTCGAACAGGCCCACGCGCCCCTTATAGCCGGTGTTGTTGCAGGCGTCGCAGCCTTTGCCGCGATAGAATGTCTTGCTGGCGATGTCGGCCGGGGTCAACTCGAGGTCTTGCATGACTTCGCTGGAGGGGACCGCCGGCTCGCGGCACTGCGTGCAGATGCGCCGCACCAGTCGCTGGGCCAAAATGCCCTCGACCGTGGCCGTGATCAAAAACGGCGCAATGCCCATATCGCGCAACCGCGTGACCGTGCTGGGCGCGTCGTTGGTATGCAGCGTGCTGAACACGGTGTGCCCGGTGAGCGAGGCCTGAATGGCGATTTCGGCCGTTTCCAGATCGCGGATTTCCCCGACCAGGATCTTGTCGGGGTCTTGCCGCAAGATGGCCCGCAAACACAGCGCGAACGTGTTGCCGATCGAGGCGTCGATGGGCACTTGCACGATGCCGTCGATATCGTACTCGATAGGGTCTTCGGTGGTGATCAGCTTGTCCTGGACCGAGTTCAACTCGGAGAGCGCCGAATAGAGGGTGGTCGTTTTTCCCGAACCGGTGGGGCCGGTGACCAGGATGATGCCGTTGGGCTTGTTCATCACCTCGCGAAAGCTCTTGAGCGTGGGCTGGTCCATGCCCACCTTGGCCAGGTCCAGCGAGACCACCGAGCGATCGAGGACCCGCATCACGACGCTCTCGCCGAACATGGTGGGCAGCACGCTGACGCGCAGATCGACCGGGTGGCCGCCGACGGTCAGTTCGATGCGGCCGTCCTGGGGCATGCGGCGCTCGGCGATATCGAGATTGGCCATGACCTTGATGCGGGTGGTGATGGCGAAGGCCAGGTGGCGCGGGGGCGGCACCATTTCATAGAGCACGCCGTCGGCCTTGATGCGGATGCGAAATTCGTCTTCGAACGGCTCGAAGTGCAAATCGGAGGCATGATCGCGGATGGCGATCAAAAGCACCATGTTCAAGAGCTTGCGGACCGGAGCGCTGTCGGCCAGGGCCTCGACGCCGGTCAGGTCGATGGGTCCCTCGCGGTTGGCCGCGGCGGCCGCGGCGGCCAACTCGACGTCGGAGTCCATGTCGTGCACGAGGCTCTCGACGCTCTCGCCGCTGGCGGCGTAATAGCGGTCCAGCGCCTTGAGAATGTCGCGCTCGGTGGCTACCACCGCCCGGATCTCATAGCCCAAGAACGTGCGCAGCTCGTCCTGAATGGCCAGATTTTGCGGATCGCACAGGGCGATGGTCAGGATGTTGTCGCGGAAGCTGATGGGCACGATGCGATACATCTGGGCCATCGTGTCGGTGACCAGGTTGAGCACCGCCGGCACGATCACGGTGTCGGCCAGGTGAATGACCTGCATGCTCCACTGCTCGGCCAAGGCCTGGGCCAATTGCTCTTCGTTGATCAAGCCCTGGGTTTCGGCCAGTTTTCCCAGCAGCACGCCGGGATGGTTTTGATGCTCCTCGAGCAGCGCCTCCAACTGATCGTCGGTGATGAAGCCGAGGTCGACAAAGATCTGACCGATGCGACGGATCGCCATAGTGAGCCCGCTGGTTGAAATCTAGTGTTGGTTAATGATCGGCCTTGGCGTTTCCCTTGGCGGCGACTTTCTCGTCTCCCTCCTCGTCGAACAAACCGCGTTCCGCGTTGGCGATGCGGCCGGCCAATTCCTCGGGCAGTTGGGCCTTGCCCAGCACGTCGGCCTTGGAGACCTTCTGTTCCTTCCAGAGTTGAAACAGCGAGTCGTCCAGCAGCATCATGCCCTGCTTGGCGCCGGTTTGGATGGCCGAAGTGATGCGGAAAGTTTTGTTTTCGCGGATCAAGTTGCTGATGGCCGACGTGCACACCAGCAGTTCGTAGGCCGCGATGCGTCCGCCGCCGATTTTTGGCAGCAGGGCCTGCGAGAGCACGGCGATGATGGACGTCGAAAGCTGGGTGCGGATTTGATCCTGCTGATTGGACGGGAACACGTCGATGATGCGGTTGACCGTGCCCTGGGCGCCAGTGGTATGCAGCGTGCCGAACACGATGTGGCCCGTTTCGGCCGCGCTGATGGCCGCCTCGATCGTCGGCAAGTCGCGCAATTCGCCGACCAGGATCACGTCGGGATCCTGGCGCAAGGAGCGGCGCAGAGCCTCGGAAAAGCTCGGCACGTCGACGCCGATCTCGCGCTGATTGACCGTCGATTTCTTGTTCGGATGGTGAAACTCGATGGGATCTTCGATCGTGATGATGTGATGGTCGAAGTTCTCATTGATGTAATTGATCATGCTGGCCAGAGAGGTGGTCTTGCCGCAACCCGTGGGCCCGGTAACCAGAAACAACCCGCGCGGGCGCTGCAGCAGGCGCACGCAGGCCGAGGGCAATCCAAGCTGCTCCATGCTCAGCAGCTTGACCGGGATTTGCCGCAGCACCATCGCGACGTTGCCGCGCTGCTTGAAGATCGAGACGCGAAACCGCGCCAGTTCGCCGAAGGCAAAACCGAAGTCCGAGCCCCCCACGGCCTGCAATTCCTGCTGGCAGCGATCCGGCGCGATGCTCTTCATCAGCGACATGGTGTCGGCCGGCTCGAGCACCTTGGTCTTCAGTTTCACCAGGTGACCGTCGTGCCGGATCACCGGCGGCTGGCCCACGGTGATGTGCAAATCGCTGGCGCCTTGCCGCACCACGGCGTGTAACAATTTATCGATCAGGACCGTTTCGGTTGCCACCGTAGATACCTCTTGCTCAGGTACGCCAGGCCCGGACGAAAGCCCAGCGCCTCAAACCGTTCTCCAGGCCCTCACCGGTCGCGGTTCCGCGGCGACCGTCTTGGAAGGGGAGGGCCCGGTTTTGCCAGATGATTATTCGCCAAGGGATCTCGAATCGCCAAACCGCCAATCTTTCCGGCTCACGCCGAAGAGGCACCCTCGGGGCAGGGCCCCGCGACGCCTTTTGCCGGCCAGGCCAAGCGGCCTTCCAGTTCCGGCCCATCGTTTAAAAGCCTCCGCGCCCACGATCTATCCTCCACCCCCCGCAACCCCGCTAGACCCCGGACCCCCGACGAACCTTCCACATTCGGAGAGTCTAGGTGTCCGATCGCTTGGCGACGCGAAAGATCTCTTCGATCGTGGTAGTGCCGTTGAGAACTTTGCGAATGCCGTCGTTGTAAAGGGCTGTCATACCTTGAGAAAGAGCGGCCCGCCGGATGTCCTGTGTCGAGGCCCCAGCAAAGGCCAACTCGCGAATCTTGTTGGTCATCATCATCAGCTCAAAGATGCCAAGTCGGCCGCGATAGCCCGACTTGGAACAATGGCCACACCCCTTGCCCTTCATGAAACGGGCCGTGCTGACCATCTCGGGAGTAATGCCCGCGGCCTCCAACGACGCATCGCTGGGGGTGAACGGTTGTTTACACTTCGAGCACACGACACGAACCAAACGTTGGGCCATGACGGCCATCACGCTGCTAGCCACCAGGTAGCCGGGCACGCCCATGTCGATCATTCTTGTAATAGCCCCGGGCGCATCGTTCGTATGTAGCGTACTGAAAACCAAGTGTCCAGTCAGACTTGCTTGTATGCCCATCTGGGCTGTTTCGTTGTCACGCATTTCACCCACGAGGATCACGTTCGGAGCCTGACGCAACATGGCCCGGATAATCTTGGCAAAGTCCAGGCCGATATGGTGTTTCACCTCGACCTGGTTGACTCCCGGCAAGTAGTACTCGACCGGGTCTTCGGCCGTGATGATCTTGCGGTCGGGCCGGTTCAGTTCGTTGAGCGCCGCGTAGAGCGTCGTGGTCTTGCCCGAGCCGGTCGGCCCGGTGACCAGGATGATGCCGTTGGGGCGTCGGATCAAGTTTTTGAATTGTCGAAAATCGGCCTCCGACAGGCCCAACTGCCGCACGCCGACACGGATGCTGTCTTTGTCCAGCAAGCGCATGACCGCCGACTGACCGTGGTTGGTCGGCAGGATGCTGACCCGCAGGTCGAGTTGTTTTTCGCCCAGCGTGACCTTGATGCGGCCGTCTTGCGGACGGCGCCGCTCGGCGATGTCGATGTTGGCCAGGATCTTGATGCGCGAGAGCAAGGCCCCCAACAGGCGTCGCGGCGGGCTGTCGCGTTCGACCAGCACGCCGTCGATGCGGTAACGAATGCGCACGCGGTTTTCGAACGGCTCGATGTGAATGTCCGAGGCCCGCAACTGCACCGCTTCGCTGATCAACAATTGCACCAAGCGCACGATCGGCGCGCTGGTTTCGTCGATCAACTCTTCGCCGCCCTGGCTCTCTTGCTCGGTTTCGGTAAAGTCGATGGCCGTGTCGGTGAATTCCTGCAGCATCGAGTCGGCGCTTTGGTCCTCCATTTGCCCGTAATGGCGGTTGATGGCGTCCAAAATGCTTTCCCGCGGCGCCAGGGCAATGTCGACTTTGCGATTGAGAATGAACCGCAGTTTCTCGAAAGTATCGAGATCCAACGGGTCGCTGACGATGACTTTCAGCCCGCCGTCTTCTTCGGCCATCGGCAAGACCGCGTTTTCGCGCGCGACCGATTCGGGCACGAGTTCCACGATCGACGGCGGAATCACGACTTCGTTCAGGTCGATGAAATCCAGCCCGTGTTCTTTGGCGATGGCCCGCATCACTTCATCGCCAGTGGCGTAGCCGAGGACGCTGAGGGTATCGGCAACCTTCTTGCCGGACGTTTTTGCCACGCGTTTCGCTTCGGCTAATTGGTCGGCGCTAATGGTTCCTTGGCGAATGAGAATTTCGGTAAATTCCAATTTCTTCGCGGCCATTACTAACCCGTGCTTCTATGTTGAAATTGAGTGCGGTCGCTCTTGGAAGTCCCGAAACCAACATCGTCGCCAGTTCGCCCATTCGGTGCATTTGTCCGACACAAGCGTACCGAATCGCTCGACCAACGACTTCCGCGGCGACCCAACGCATCGCCGGATAAGGACGAAACGAAGCTGGCCCCTGAAAGGCGGGAGCGCGAGGCGAGGACCTGGCTCAGAAAAGTGGTAACTCTGTTCTAACTTGAGACTAACGACGCTCCGGCGGGTTGTCAACAATCGCCCCTGCTAGCGGCGCCGGCGGCTCGGATCATGCCGATTAGTGTGGCCCAGAATAGCCCTAAAAAAGACCCCTTCCATGGGGAAAACGCCTCAGGTTTCGATTGACACCTCGGGGCCGGCTCGCGATAATCCCCGCCCCGTCAAGCAAGTCGTTCGACCGTACGCCATTAAGTCCGTTCGTGACGCCGCAATCAGGCGGTTCGTTGGCCGCCGGGGCGCCGTTATCCCGTTTCGAGTATCGCAAGCCATGCCACATTCCTGGTGGTGCATCATCGGCGCGCTAGTCGCGGTTGGACTGAGCGCGACTCGCACGGCGGCTCAAACGCCTGAATCCGCGAGCCCCACCAACCACAGCAGCGACGGCAGCGTACTGCGGCTGGTATCGGGCATAGCGGGCAGAGAAGGATACGAGCCCGAGCCGGAGGCCACGCTCGAACCGGACGCCACCTTCGAGCCGACGCCGGACAACAATCTGCCCGATGGCCCCGTGCCGCGCGACTCGGCCGCACCGCGACGTTGGCTCAATCCCTATGAAATCGGCACGCCTCGCCCCGATTTCGGTCAGGATTGGAATTTCCTTCCGCCGGGCATGGTCCCGTTTTTCGGTCCGCGCACGCCCAAGCGCTATCGGCACCAGAATTTGGGCGAACCGCTCAAAGGCGCCAGTTGGTTGAATCGCCCGTTTGGCGCCGGCTGGTTTGTGGGAGGCATCAGCGGAACTCCGCTGATCAACCACCACGTCAATCAAGACAGTGGACTCTTCGGCGGATATCGTTTGACCTGGGATTACGACTACTATTGGGGCCTGGAGACCCGCCTGGGCGGCGCGGCCATCGGAGTGCACGACGTGACGCGCCCCACGATACCGCGGACCAGCGACCTGGTGCAGTGGGACACCGATTTGTTGTACTATCCCTGGGGAGATTCCCGTTGGCGGCCCTATTGGCTGACCGGCCTGGGCTTCACCTCGTTCCACTTCAGCGACGACAAGGACGTGTTTCTTCGTAAGTCGCTCGTGGTCTTGCCCTGGGGCATCGGCATCAAATATCGCGTCCACGAATACCTGGTTGCTCGGTTCGAATTGATCGACAATTGGGCGATCGGCAGCGGACGGCTCAGTGCGATGCAAAACGTGTCGTATACCTGCGGCGTTGAAATCCGCTTTGGTGGCGTCCGGCGGCACTACTGGCCGTGGGATCCGGGCCGCCACTTGTGGTGAGCGAACCCACCTTCCGGTGGTGCCCGCCGGCTGGCGGCCCAATGCACTGAAGTTTGAGGGACTTCTCAATACAGTGGCCAACGAGGACGCCAAACGGGCCGTACAACCCGTTTGTTCCGGAAATTCGGGAAAAAACCTTGTGATCGCAGCCGAATACCGGCTATTCTGGAGACTTGGCTCTGCCCCGGGCTGGCGCGGCGCTCCCTTCGGTGACATTCTTGCCGTCTGATAGGATGATTTTCCCCATGAAGCTTGCGCCCAGCCCACACAGCACGCAACCATCCGGCAGGCCGCCGCGCCGTCGCGGATCGTCGCGGCTGCGCGACCGAGCGTTTGCTTGCGAGATATTGGAAGATCGCCGACTTTTGTCGGTGTCTGCCAATCCCGGATCGCTGCCCCCGCTGGTCGAACCCTCCGTTGCGGCGATTGCCGCGCCGTGGGCCCACACGAACGTCAAGGTTTCTCAGACCGGGGGCGCGACCCCGCTGGGCGGCAGCTCCTCGCCCGGCGGATTGTTTCCGGTTCAAATTCGCCATGCCTATGGCATCGACCAGGTTTTGCTCAACGGAACGATTCAAGGCGATGGCACCGGACAGACGATCGCGATCGTCGACGCGTACGACACTCCGACGATTGCCGCCGACCTGGCCGCGTTCGACGCCCATTTCGGTATTCCAGCGCCCCCCAGCTTCACCCGAGTCGCGCAAGACGGAACCGCCAATTATCCGTCGACCGATCCGGCCGGGGTGGGCACCAACAATTGGGAGCTGGAAACGGCGTTGGACGTTGAATGGGCCCATGCTTTGGCGCCCGGCGCCGACATTTTGCTGGTCGAAGCCAATAGCACCAGCTTCGACGACCTGGCTTTGGCGGCCGTCGATTATGCCCGCAATCAACCCGCCGTCGTGGCCGTCTCGATGAGTTGGGGCGGTGACGAATTCAGCACCGAGGCCAGTTTGGACAGCGCGTTTACCACTCCGGTCAGTCACGCGGGCGTGGTCTTTCTGGCGGCCACGGGCGACACGGGAAGTCCCGGTCTCTATCCGGCTTATTCGCCCAACGTGGTGGCGGTCGGCGGAACCACGCTGTCGTTGGACGGCTCGAACAATATCAGCAGCGAATCGGGCTGGAGCGGCAGCGGCGGCGGCATCAGCCAATTCGAAAGCCAGCCCAGTTATCAAAACGGCGTCGTCACGCAGAGCAGCACAAGGAGGACGATTCCCGACGTGGCCTTCGACGCCAATATCGACTCCAATCCGAGTTCGGGCGTGCCGGTCTACGACTCCTATAACAACGGCAACGTGACTCCCTGGTCTAGAGTCGGCGGCACGAGTTTCGGGTCGCCGTCCTGGGCGGCACTGGTGGCGATCGCCCAACAGGGCCGAGAGTTGGCCGGCCAGCCTGTGCTCGACTCGCCCGGCTTCTTGTCCAAGCTCTATACGGCGCCGGCCGGCGATTTCCACGACATCACCAGCGGCGGCAATGGAGGCTTCTCGGCCGCGGCGGGCTACGACCTGGTCACCGGCCGCGGAGCCCCGAAAGCCAACCTGCTCATTCCCGATATTGTCGGCAAGGCCTCGATTTCGGGCACCGTGTTCAACGACACCAATGGCAACGGCACGCTCAACGGCGGCGAAACTGGCCTGGCGGGCTGGACGGTCTATCAAGACATCAACAACTCTAGCACGTTCAATCCAAGCTCGGTCAACTCGATCGCCGCGACCGACGTATCCAAGCCAATTCCCACCCACACCACCATCACGTCGAACAATGTGGTGTCGGGATTGGTGGGCGCCATCCTCGACGTCAACGTCACGCTCAGAATCACGTTCAGCCGCGACGCCTCCCTGGTTCTGACCCTGATCAGCCCCACGGGCACGCGTATCACGCTGGCGAACAAGGTCGGCGGCAGCGGCGCGAATTTTACGAACACCGTGTTCGATGATTCGGCCTCGACCGCGATCGCCAGCGGCACGGCCCCCTTCACGAACACGTATCGGCCGTCCAGCCCCTTGTCGACGCTCATCGGGGCGGCGCCTAACGGCACCTGGAAACTGGAAGTCGCCAATTCATCGAGCACCCGCAGCGGCTCCGTGACTTCCTGGTCGCTGCAGATCAGCGCTGCCGGCGAGCCGAACGTCACGAGCGACGGCAGCGGTAAATATGTGTTTTCTGGTTTGGCTCCGGGCAGTTATCGGATCGGAGAAATTCTGCAAGCTCCCTATACGCAGACCTCGCCGGGCGGCGGCTTTTACACGATCAGTCTGGCCACGACCGACAATGCCACGGCGAAGGATTTCGGCAACCTGCTTCCGCCCAGCGCCATGCCCAGCGGCGTCACCCTGCAGTCGATCAGCGACACCGGCAGTTCGAACTCCGACGGCGTTACAAAATTGAATAACAGCAGCCCGACCAAGGAGCTGCAATTTCAAGTTTCGGGCACGGTTGCGGGTGCCAGCGTCGCGGTGCTCGCCGACGGCATCCCGATCGGCAGCGCAATTGCGGCCGGCTCTACGACGACCGTCACCACCGACGGCTTGACCGCACTGGTCGATGGCAATCGCACGATAACCGCCAAACAAACAGAGCCCGCGAAATCCCCCTCCCCAATCTCTCCACCGCTGACGATCAACATCGACACGATCCGACCGACGCCCAGTATCGCCAGCGTGACGCCTGATCCGCGGGTCACTCCCGTGTCGCAGATGACCATCACGTTTAGCGAGCCGGTGAGCGGCTTGGATCTGTCCGACCTGCAATTGACGCACGACGGCGCTCTCTCGGGCGGCACGGGTTTTGCCTCGACTTGGAACGGCGGCGGTGGCCCGATCCACATCACCGCTTTGAACGATGCCACGGTGACCGATGCGGGTGCTTCTACGTTGGCGTCGATCACGGTCACGGAAACCCTCACTCACGCGGGCGACGTTTTGGCGGCCGGTTCGTTTGGAAACGTCTCAGCCAGCTTCGACGGCCTGGCGGTCTTGACCTTGGCGCCCATCTTGGGAACGTCGGCTAGTTTGGACGATTTCCAGCACGTGTTGCGCAACATCACGTACGACAACATTGCTGCCACCGGCGGTCCGCAAGTCCTCTCGACGGCGTTGACGATCGTGGCCAACGATGGCGCCGCCTTCAGCCTTCCCACCACGGCCACGGTCTCGATCGTTGCTCCTCCGATTGTCGACCTCGACGGAACGCTCTCGGGCGGGATCGACTTCACCGCATCGAATTGGACCAATTCCGGCGCCGTCTCCATCGCTGCTCCGGCCGATGCGACCGCGCTCGACGGCGAAAGCGCGAGCTTGACTTCGCTCACCGCCACGATCAGCAGCTTCCACACCGGCGACGTCCTGGCGGCCACCAGCGGCGGTGGCGTCAGCGCCAGCTACAATGGCGCCGGCGTGCTCACCCTGACGAACACCGGCACGGCTACCATTGCCGACTTCCAGAACGCCTTGCGTACCGTCACGTACAACAACACCAACGGCGGACCGGGCGTGTCTTCGGTGACGGTCAACTTTCAGGCCACCGACGGCACGCTGGCTAGCAATTTGGCCGTGGCCACGATTCCCATCAGCATCGGCCCGATCCTCGACCTGGATGGTTCGCTCTCGGGGGGCACGGGCTTTGCCTCGACGTGGATCAATTCCATGCTTCCGAATGTGTCGGGTTCCGGCGGCGGAAACGTCTTTATTACCGGCGTGTCCAACGCCACGGTGAATGACACCGAAAGCGGTACCCTGACGGGAATGACGGTTTCGTTGGCGCCCTTCCACACCGGCGACTGGCTGTCGGCCAGCAATGCGGGAACCAGCATCGCCGCCCCTAGCTACAATAATACTACCGGCGTGCTCACCCTCTCGGGCAGCGACACCCTGGCCAATTACCAGACGGTGTTGCGGACCGTCAAGTACACCAACATCAGCACCACCTTGGGCGGTCCGATTGCCACTTCGGTGACGGCCAACGTCCAAGCCAATGACGGCCTGCACCTGAGCAATAGTGCCGTGGCCACGATCGCGGTCAGCGTACCGCCGATCGTCGATCTCAACGGCAACGCGGGCGGTCTCGACTTCACTTCGGTTTGGAGAAACACCGGCGTGGTCGGCATCACCGATCCGACCATCAGCGTG
The DNA here is from genome assembly GCA_041499515.1 of Planctomycetia bacterium. Classification (GTDB taxonomy): domain Bacteria; phylum Planctomycetota; class Planctomycetia; order Pirellulales; family PALSA-1355; genus PALSA-1355. The sequence goes on from JBGQKM010000126.1 coordinate 15,040, forward strand.
GCCGGGGCCTCGGTCATCGACGGCCGAAACGCCAACCTGACGCAAATCACCGCCACGATCGTGCCCTTCAACGCCAACAACGTGCTGGCGGCGACCACCACCGGAACGTCCATCGTGGCCACGTACGTTCCTGGCACCGGCGTGCTGACCCTGGCGGGCACCGATACCACGGCCCATTACCAGCAGGTGTTGCGGACCATCACCTACAACAACACCGGCGGCGGTCCGGGCGTGGGCTCGGTGGCGGTCAACTTCGTGGGCACCGACGGCACCAACTCTAGCGCTACGGCCGTCGGGAAGATCACTATCAACCTCGCCAGCACGACGAGCGTCGTCGCCCGCAACATCTTCTACAACAAGTCAGGTTTCGACGGCGGTCTCGTGACCGTCACCGCCGCGGATGACACGGCCATCGCCAGCGACAAGGTGGCCTACATCGCCGGCAGCGGCGCCGCGACGTTTGCCAACGTCACCAGTTACGACAAAGGCATCAACGGCATCATGATCGACGTGCAGGGAGGCACGCGCGGCACGTACACCAGCTCTGACTTCATCTTCAAGGTCGGCAACAACAACTTCCCCGGCTCCACCAATGGCTCGGCCTGGTCGACCACGGGTCTGACTCCGCTGACGGTCACCACGCGTGCCGGCGCGGGGGGCGTCGGCCGGGATCGCGTCGAGATCACCTGGGATAACGTGACTGCCGGCACGGGATTCTCGACCATCAAGAAGGAGTGGCTGGAAGTGATC
>JBGQKM010000127.1:0-15705 GCA_041499515.1 Planctomycetia bacterium
AGGCCAGCGTCGGCTCGGCGACTTTTTCGTCGTGGAACAACAGGTCGTCTTCCGAAACGCCCTTGCCCAGCTCGACCACCTCGGGCGTGATGCCGTTGAGCCGGATGCCCTTGTCGCGGCTCTTGCCAAAGATCATTGGCTTGCCGTGTTCCAGTTCCAGCGTCGAGTCGGCCCTGGTGTCGCGGCCGGTGGCATATTCGAACGCGCCGTCGTTGAATACGTTGCAATTCTGATAGACCTCGACAAACGACGTGCCGACGTGCTCGGCAGCCCGCTTGAGCACCATCGACAGGTGCTTGATGTTGACGTCGAGCGAGCGGGCCACGAACGTGGCTTCGCAGCCGATGGCCACCGAGAGCGGATGGAGCGGATTGTCGATCACGCCGTTGGGCGTGCTCTTGGTCACCTGGCCCAACACCGAAGTCGGCGAGTATTGACCCTTGGTCAGCCCGTAAATGCGGTTGTTGAACAGGATGATGTTGATGTTGAGATTGCGGCGGATGGCGTGCATCAGGTGATTGCCGCCGATCGAAAGCGCGTCGCCGTCGCCGGTGATGACCCACACGGACAATTCGGGCCGGCTGATTTTCAGGCCCGTGGCCACCGCCGGAGCCCGGCCGTGGATGGAGTGGATGCCGTACGTGTTCATGTAATAGGGAAAACGGCTGGAGCAGCCGATGCCCGAGACGAACACGGTTTTTTCCGGCGGGATGCCCAGCGTCGGAAGCACTTTCTTCATTTGGGCCAGAATGGAGTAGTCTCCGCAGCCGGGACACCAACGAACTTCCTGGTCGCTGGCAAAATCTCCGGGGGTCAGCACGGGCAGGACGGCTTCAGTGCTCATGGCGATTTCTTAATGCCTTTTCTTGGTTCTTCGTGGTGGCTGTGGGGTTAGTTCTTCAATAATTGTTGGATCTTCTCGATGACTTCTCGCACGGCAAACGGCTTGCCTTGGATCTTGTTCAAACCGATGGCGTCGACCAAAAACTCGCCGCGAATCAACAACCGCAACTGTCCGCGATTGAGCTCCGGGATCAGCACTTTCTCGAAGCGGCGAATGATGTCGCCCAGGTTGGCTGGAAAGGGGTTCAAATAGCGCAGATGGGCGTGGGACACCGAGCCACCCTGGTCGCGCACCTTTTGCACGGCCGTGGCGCAAGCGCCGTACGTGCCGCCCCAACTGATCACCAGCAGCTTGCCGCTGGCTGGACCGGCCACTTCCTGGGGCGGAAGATCGTTGGCAATCAGCGCCACTTTCCGCGCTCGCAGGTTGACCATGTGTTCGTGGTTAGCCGGCTCGTAATTCACGTTGCCGGTGATGTCCTGTTTCTCCAGTCCGCCGATACGATGCATCAGGCCGGGCGTGCCGGGCAGGGCCCAAGGCCGGGCCAGGCGTTCATCGCGGGCATAGGGCAGAAACGGCTCGCCGTTTTCCTTGCCCTGCGGATGCTTGACCGTGATCTGCGGCAGCGTGTCGATGTCGGGCACCGTCCACGGCTCGGCGCCGTTGGCGATATAGCCATCCGACAGCAGGAACACCGGCGTCATGTGCCGCGTGGCAATCCGCCAGGCCTCGATCGCCACGTCGAAGCAGTCGGCCGGACTACGGGCGGCAATAACCGGCACCGGGCACTCGCCATTGCGGCCGAACATGGCTTGCAACAAGTCGGCTTGTTCGGTTTTGGTGGGCAATCCGGTGCTCGGGCCGCCACGCTGTACGTTGACGATCACCAGCGGAAGCTCCGTCATGACTGCCAGGCCGATGGCCTCGGTCTTCAACGCGATGCCCGGGCCGCTCGAAGCGGTCACGGCCATGGCTCCGCCAAACGCGGCGCCGATGGCCGAGGTAACCGCGGCGATTTCGTCCTCGGCCTGAAACGTGCGCACGCCGAAGTTCTTGAGCCGGACCAGCTCGTGCAGTATGTCGCTGGCCGGCGTGATCGGATAGCTGCCGAAGTACAACGTGCAGCCGCTGCGCTGGGCGGCCGTCACCAGGCCCCAGGCCGCGGCCTGGTTGCCCGTGATGTTGCGATACAGCCCCGGCACGAGGTCGGCCTTTTGCACCACGTATTGGCTGGCGATGGCCTCGGTCGTCTCGCCATAGTTGTAACCGGCTCGCAGGGCCCGGCGGTTGGCCTCGGCCACGGCGGGCATCTTGCCGAACTTTTCGTCGACATAGCGCAACGTCGGCTCGAGCGAGCGATCGTAGAGCCAGAATGTCAGGCCCATCGCGTAGAAGTTGCGGCAGCGATCGCTCTCTTTTTGACCCAGTCCCAGCCCCTGCACGGCCAGCCGGGTCAGACGGGTCATTTCGATCGGAAACAGTTGATAGCCGTCCAGGCTGCTGTCGTCCAGCGGATTGGTCTTGTAGCCGGCTTGCGCTATGCCTTTTTCGTCGAAGGCGTCTTTGTTGACGATCAAGATTCCACCCGGCACGAGATCGACCAGATTGGTCACCAGCGCCGCCGGATTCATTGCCACCAAGGCGTCGACTTGATCGCCCGGCGTGAAAATCTCGGTGCTGGCGAAGCGAATTTGAAAACCGCTCACGCCGGCCTTGGTTCCGCGCGGAGCGCGAATCTCTGCCGGGAAATCGGGAAACGTGGCGATATCGTTGCCGGCCAGAGCCGAAGTATTGGTCAACTGCGTGCCGGCCAACTGCATGCCGTCGCCCGAATCGCCGCAAAAGCGAACGGTCGCGGCCTCGAGTTCGACAACCGGCTTGGATCGAATGGTGGTGGCCATGGGCTTCGTGAGTTCCTTTGACGACGAAGAATCAAGCGTGGGAAACCGGGGCTAAAGGCCCAAACGGCTCGGACAGTCAAGCAAGCGGCAGGCTTATCAATATATCGGTTACAAAAACTGCATCGCGCGCGATTGAAACGAATTTGCCGATCATTTCTTGAAGTGATAGGACTTCAAAAACGATCGGCAAGCGGAGACCGGCATGGCGGGGAATCGTCTGGTCAGGCCAATGGCCACACGCCGGAACCACCCAGGACCCCAGGCAAAACCAGGGTGTTGTCGAGCAGGGTAGGAAGTCACAGCGTGCATCGGACGAAACGAAGGCCGTCTCAAATCAGGAAGGAGCGGTACAAATCCGTGCCTACAACGGGGTTCTGCCTGTACGGCCCATCTCACTGACGCAAAGATCAGCTTGAGCGCGTGGTTCACGGCACGTTTTTGCAAAAATAAGGGGGGTCGGTACCCAGTCGTAGCTGGAACATCTACGTTAAATGTACCACCGTCCCCAGAACGCGGCAAGCACAACACGTCTGGCGATTTCGCAAGCATTGCGGGCGGTCGAAAAGCGACGTTTCGCCGGCTAATCCGGCGATTTTTCTGGCGGGACAGCGTCGCCAGACGCGGCGTAAAACCGCGTAATGTCGATCCCCCCCTTTTGTTCTTCCTCGACCAGCTTGAGTCGCGACTCGAGCCGTTCAACCCGCCGCACCAACAGCGGGATCAACTGCGGCGATTCGTCGGGCTTGGGTGGACACGGCACCTCGGGATACCCGAGATGGCGGTGCAGGGCGTTGAATAACAACAGCGGATCCTTGCCGCGGTTGGCCAGCGCAATCCGCCCTTCCCCCTCGCCAAACAAAACTGGCCGCTCCGCGGCGTCCAGAGCCTCCGGCGGCGCCTGGACCGCCTGCCGGCGAAAGTAATGTTCGCTACGGACGTAAATCAGGTCGGCAAAGTCCACCAGGCCGATCTGGTGGCGCACCAGCGCGATCCAGTCTTTCCAGGCCCGATCGAACACTTCGTCGCCGGCGATCGCCTCCAGCCCGCGGTCGTAGCGCAGTCGATTGCGCGACAGGGATTCGAACTCGTAGAGAAAAATACCCTGGGCGGTGGCGCCGGCCGCCCGATATTGGGCCTCGCGGGCAAGAATTTGCAGCGCCAGCAGCATGTCGAAGCGGCCCACGTCGCTCTCGGCCTCGCTGACGACAAAGGTCTGGAAAGGCGTGAAGTAGTGGCCCAATTGGGCCATCGCGGTGTGGAAAACGCCGTTGAGCTTCAGTTCGCCGTTCAAAAAGTCGATCGCCATCGGCAGCTTGGTCGTCGAGAGAATCTCTTCACGCACCGAGGACAGCAATTCCTGGGTCGACATGCCCATCGCGTTGCGCGCGGCCAAGGTCGTGAAGAAGTGGGCTTGCTCGACGTACTCTTCCCGTTGGAGCATCGTGGACCCCAGGAGCTCTTATTGGCCGAATGGCTCGATCGAGCCGCTCAAAACCGCGTCGCCCGGCGGCGAATCCGCCGCGCCGCCTCCATTATGGCAGGTGTTTCCCTCAGCAGCCACACGCGCCGGGCCATTCAACGCCCTGGTAGACGGCTACTCACAGAACCTATAATAGTAACGATCACGAATCCCCTGAAAACCGGCCGGCGGCCGACGTTCCGCTGCCAGGAGTTCATCTGCGTGGGCGGCAATTTCTCGACCATTGAAGACGCGATCCAGGCAATCGCCCGCGGCGACATCATTATCGTGGTCGATGCCGAAGACCGCGAGAACGAAGGCGATTTCATCTGCGCCGCCGAAAAGGTGACGCCCGAAATCGTCAACTTCATGATTACCCACGGCCGCGGCCAGCTTTGCATGCCGATTCTGCCCGAGGTCTCCGAACGGCTGAAACTCGCGCCGATGGTCGAAGCCAACACTTCGTTCCTGGGCACCTCATACACCGTGCCGGTCGATCATAAAAGCTGCAAGACCGGCATCACGGCCCAGGAGCGGGCGCTGACGATCGTGTCGATCATCGATTCGGCCACCAAACCGGCCGACTTCGTCCGGCCCGGCCATTTGTTTCCGCTGGTGGCCAAGGAAGGGGGCGTGCTGCGCCGCGCCGGACACACCGAGGCCGCGGTCGATCTGGCCCGCCTGGCCGGGCTGTCCGCGGGGGGCGCGCTTTGCGAAATTCTCGGACCCAACGGCGATCGGGCCACACGCGCGCGATTGTTCGAGTTAGCTAGAGAGCACCATCTGGAAATCGTCTCGATCGAAGAGCTGATTCGCTATCGCCGCGTGCGCGAAAAACTGGTCTATCGAATTACCGAAGCCAGGCTGCCGACCCGGCATGGGTTGTTCAAGCTGATTTTTTACGGAGTGAAGTACGAGTCGCAGCAGCCGTTCGTGCTGGTGATGGGCGAGCCGGACAAGGGACCGGTGCCGCTGGTGCGGCTGCACTCGGCGTGTTTTACCGGCGACGTGCTTAACTCGTTGCGTTGCGATTGCGGCGACCAGTTGAACACGGCGCTGGAAATGATCGCCCGCGAAGGCGCCGGCGTGCTGGTCTACTTGCCGCAAGAAGGCCGCGGCATCGGCCTGGTCGAAAAGATCAAAGCCTATGCCCTGCAAGACCAGGGGCTCGATACGGTCGAAGCCAACCTGGCGCTGGGCTACAAAGCCGACACCCGCGACTACGGCATCGGCATTCAGTTACTCAAAGACCTGGGCTTGACCAAAGTCCGGCTGTTGACCAACAACCCCAAGAAGACCGACGCCTTCATCTATGGCGGTTTCGATCTGCAAGTCGTCGACCAGGTCGCCATCCTGCCGGCAATCAACGAGCACAATGCCCGTTACATCGCCACCAAACGCGACAAGCTCGGCCATCAATTGCCCGAGACGGCCTGAGGCGCGATCGCGTTCTATCGGGTATTTGCCCGACGCCTCGTCGGCCTTCGAGCCGTGGAACGATCAGCCAGCGGCGCTAGTGCACGCCGGTCAGGGTCTGGCTCGCGCCGGTCATGTGCGGCGGGTTGGCGGACGACTCGAAGCGCTGGGCCCGTTGGCCGGCGGCGCGCGAGGTGCGCCACAATTGGCGCAGCGCGGCCGTGAGGCTGGGGCTCTCGGTCAGCCGATAGAGCGAATCGGCCGGCAGCTCGGCCATCAGACGCCGATGGGCCTTGGCCAAATTGTGGTACGGCAGCGAGGGGAACAAGTGGTGCAGGGCATGAAAGCGCAAACCGACCGGCGCCCACAGCGCCGAGAGCCACGGACGACGCGGATAATTGACCGAATCGAGCACTTGCTCGAGAAACGTCACTTCCCGACCGTCGTGGATATAGCGATGCGCGCCCAAGGTTCGTAGGGCGTTGAGAAACAAAACCATCACGCTCAACAGGTAAATCGTCACCAAAACGCCGATCGGAATTCGCCGCGTCGCCAACAACACGATGATGCCGGCCGCCCAAACAAAGCACAGCGCCTCTTGCAGCCGAAAAATCCGCAACACCTTGCGCGTCGGCAGCGGCCGAATATAGCTGGGGTCCATGACCATCGACGAAGCCCGGCGGTGCACGAAATCGCGAAATGTCGGACTCAACCAGGAAATCGGCGCGAAGATCAAGAACCGCACGATGGCGATGATCGGCAGCACGAAGGGTTGGCAAAGATACGTCAGGATCGCCCAGGGCGACGTCGTGCCCAGCGGCAGATATTCGCCATCTTGATGCGTGGCGAAATGTTTGCGCAGGTGGTGATCGACGTGCGAGTAGTACGTAAAGCTGGGCATCAGGAACGGAATGCCGCACAAAAGATTCCACGCGATCCGAAACCCGCGAAACGTATTGTCGCGCAGGTGGGCCAACTCGTGCGTAAACAGCACCGCGCGATAGAACAACAGGCCGCAGAGGATGAAAACCGCCGCCTGCTGGATCGAAAACGGCGTCAACACCTGACTCACCAGGTGAAAACAAATCATGCCGCCGATCGCCGAGAGCAGAAAATCGGTCCAATAAATGGCCGGCCGCGGAGCGAACAAGTCTTTGACGATGTGGCGCGCTTGAGCCAAGGAAAAAGCCGGCGAGTCGGTTTTGTCTGCCATCAGACGTATCCTCTCGGGAATCGGGAAACTCAACTGAGATTCACGCCACTTCAGGGACGTCGGGGGCCAGCCGTGTGGATCAAAACCTCGATCCAGGGGACATCCGTGACGCAAAACCGCTGGCACTGCCAGGGGCGAGTCGGCCGCTGCATTATTATCCCTATCGGACGTTTTGCAACCGAATTGGCAGCCAAATTGACCAAATCAGGTCCCCGCTTCCCGGGGGCTGCTTGTTGGCCGAAAACTTAGGGGATAACATACGTGTTACTCTAACTTCCGTGCAGAAGGAACTTTACGCACCATCCTTGCCGAGCCCTACGCAGTCCATCGAAATGTGCCGGCCCACGGAAGATCCAGAATTCAAGTCCTTTTGCCGCGAATGCCAGTTCCATTTTGTAGAACCGGTTTGGAAACTGTGGGGACTGTCCCGATTTTGCGAAGTCCTTGGAGCAAAATGGGACTGTCCCCTTCTCCGAGCAGTTTCGAAACCGGTTCCAGCTAGCCATCCATGAAGTTCAAAAAACGAGATTCATCGTGGCTCTGGAACGGCGCCCGGTGGGTCGTGTTGCGTAGCGCCCCGCGTTCCCAGCATTGCTAGCGTGACAGATCCTTGACCTCCATGATTTCACCGCCTGCGGAAGTTGTCATCACCGGCGTGGGCGCGGTCAGTCCGATCGGGATTGGCTGCGAGGCGGTATGGCGCGCGTTGCAGACCGGCCAGAGCGGCGTTCGCCCCTTGGGGGTTTTCGACACGGCCGAATTTCCGGTGCGCGTTGGCGCAGAGGTCGTCGATTTCGACGCCAAGCAATACGTCACGCCTCGCAAAAGCCTGAAGGTGATGTCGCGCGCCATCCAGTTCGCGTTCGCCTCGGCCCAAATGGCGATGCAACAGGCCGGCCTGACCAGTGCCCAGGTCGCGCCCGACCGCTTCGGCGTCGTGTTTGGCGCCGACATGATTCAGATCGAGCCGGAAGAACTCGTGAATGCATTCCGCCATTGCATTGCCGACGAGCGGTTCGATTTCACGCAGTGGGACGAACACGCGATGAGCGAAATGTATCCCCTGTGGATGCTCAAGTACTTGCCCAACATGCCGGCTTGCCACATCGCGATCGTCCACGACGCGCGGGGCCCGAACAACACCATCGTCTTGTCCGAGGCTTCCAGCCTGTTGGCCATCGCCGAAGGCATGCGCGTGATCGAGCGCGGCCAGGCCGACGTGATGATCGTCGGCGGCACGGGCTCGCGCATTCACCCGCTGAATTGGGCGTTTCGCGACCATCGGCTGCTCTCGCCGCGCTACAGCCCCCCGGAACAGATTTCGCGCCCGTTCGACGCCGGCCGCGACGGCTCGGTGTATGGCGAAGGCGCGGCGGCCTTTATACTGGAGCGTCGGCAGCATGCCGAGGCGCGTCGCGCGCCAATCCTGGCCCGCGTCGCCGGTTTCGCCAATACCTTCGAAGTCTACAGGTCAGGCCAACCCAGTCAGGGCCGCGCCATCCGCTCGGCGATTACCCAATGCCTCCGCGACGCGCAAATCGAGCCGGGCGACGTGGGACACGTCAACGCGCACGGACTGAGCACGCTGGTGCACGACCGGGTCGAAGCGCTGGCCATTCGCGACACGCTGGGTGACGTGCCGGTCACGGCGCTCAAAAGCTTCTTCGGCAATTTGGGAGCCGGCACCGGCGCCGTCGAACTGCTCGGCACGCTCTTGGCGTTTCAAACCGGCCAGGTGCCGTACACGCTCAATTACGAACGGCCCGATCCCCACTGCCCGATCAACGTCGTGCATGGCCAGCCCCAGACGACCAACCGCAAAGCGGCCCTGGTGCTCAATCAAACCTGGATGGGCCAGTCGGTGGCGATGGTGCTATGCGCGGAAAGCTAGCCTACGAACAGCGGCCGCACGGCGCGACGCTAAGTCCGCACGCGGTGCGGCTGGTCGTGGCGAACGTGCGGGCCAACCGGTTCCGGCTGATCCAGGGGCTCGGCTGCTTCGCTCTCGGCGGCACGTTCGGCTTGCGCTTTTTTGATCAGTCGACGGCCAAAGATCGCGGCCAGCGGGCTGGCCAGCACCGCGGGCAACAACAGCAAGTTTCCGATCAGCGCGGCCGTCAGCAGCAGGAACATCAACGCGCCGAACCGTTGTGTCGGCACGAACGAACTCAGCGCGAAGACCGCCAGACCGAGCCCCAGCACGGCCCAGCTCTGATACATGGCCCGCGCGCAGCCCTCGTAGGCCAGCATGATCGACTGGTGTCGGGTCTTGCCTTCGGATAAACCGCGGCGGTACCAGATCAGGAAATGCACGACGTCGTCGACCGACACGCCCAGGGCCACGGTGGGCGTCATGATCGTGCCCACGTCGATGACGATGCCCAGCCAACCCATCAGGCCAAACACGATCACCAACGGAAACACCGAGGGAACCAGCAGGATCAAGCCGGCCGAAAAATCCCAGAACACCAGCGTCATCACCGCGGCGATGGTGAGTAGATCGGTCACGAAGTTCCAGGCCAGTCCATTGAGCATTTCGCGCTGGGCTTTGTAGACCACCGGAACCAGACCAGTATAGACGGCCGAGATCCCCATGTCGTCCCGGCCCTCGGTCGAAGTCGGCGGCACGACGGCCGCGACGATGCCATCGGACGCCGGCGCGTCGTCGGCTGGTTTCGTGGCGTTGGCGGCCTTTTTCTCGGCTTTTTTGGTCAACCGCTCGCGCTCGGCTTGCAAGACCGGCTCGACCCGGGCCCGAATGTCGTTCTTGAACTCGCCATAATCGACGTCGTTCAGCGCCCCGACTCTAGCGCTGATCCGCCACAGCTCGGTCTGGCCGTCGAGGTCCACGAAATCGCTGTCGAGGTATTCTTGACGATGATTGAGCAGCCGCTTGTTCAGCGTGTCGCGCTTCGCGTTCCTGAGCGTCTGGAGTTTGCCGCCAATCTCAAGCGACGGGGCAAACGTCACGGCCGACATGGTGCAGCCAATGTTGGGAATATCGTGCATTTGATCTTGCACGCGCTTGATCAGTTCCAACCGCTCGAGAAAACTCATGTTGGACCTGGCCGCGTCCATGCGCACGATCACTTCCATCGGCACCAGCGGCCCCAGCTTCTCCTCCAGCCACTCGTAGTCGTGAATGATGGGGGCGTCGGCCGAGAACAGCTTCGTCAGCTTGATCGAGGTGTTGATCTTCGCCAGGCCCAGGCCGCAAAACACCATCAGACAGGTCAATCCCACGAAGACCCAGCGATAGTGATTCAACACGCCTTGCAGAAACTTGCGCCAGCGGGCCGGCAGCGCGATGTCCTCGGCCTTGGGCTGGTCGCCATCCAACAGGCTGTGCGGCCGCATCGGCCAAAGCTGCATCCAGGCGGGCAAGAATAAAAACAGCAGGCCCAGCGTGGCCAGCACGCCGGCCGCCGAATAGATGCCAAACGATTTAATCGGCACCAACTCGCTGGTGTACAGCGAGATCAATCCGGCCGCGGTCGTGCCCGCCGACAGCGTGCACGGCAACCACGAATGCTTCAACGCGCGGGCCGGAGCGCCCTCGATGCCGCTTTCGGCCACCGAATCGCGATAGTAATTGGCAAAGTGGATCGCGCCCGAGATGCCCGCCACATACACCACCGCGGGCATGGTCAGCAGAATGGCGTTCATCGACGCGCCCGAGTAATGCACGATCGCCAGGCTGATCGCGCCGGCGTATAACGCGGCGCTGAAGACCATCGTCGTCAATCGCACGCTGCGCAGGCACCAAAACGCCAGGCTCAATCCCACGATGCCGGCCGGAATGAACAACCGGATCAGGGTTTTTTCTCCCTCGACGCTGATAGCCACGTTGTCGACCGGCGGCCCGCCCATGCGAATCCGCTCGCGGGGAAGTCCCAACTCGTTTTCGGTGATGCCGTAGAGTTTAGCCAGCGTGACGCGCAGATCGCGTTTGCCCTCGGGCGTCAGCGTCACCACCGCGCACGATTGCTTGTCGTCAGGCCCGACAAACAGGCCCCGCAGCCGTTGGATCGCCTGGTCTTCCGAGAGATTGATCGGCGGTTCCGTCAAGCGGTTCATCAGCCGCTGGCCGGTTTCCACGCTTTTGAACAGCGGCCCGCGGGCCGCCTCAGCCACGGGATCGGGCTTCTTGATCCATTTGGAGAAAAACAGGTCGTCGTACCACTTCGCCGGAGCCGGCTTCTTCAACGGGCCATAGTTGGCCACCGTCGCCGAGTCGGGCGGTATGAGCTTTTTGGCCAAAAGCTCCAGCCGGGGATCTTCCAGCGTACACCCTTCCCAACTGATCAGGACGAATGTCTCGTTCTCGAAATGCTCCTGGAACCAACCGAAATCCAGCGTTTCTTCGTACGTGGTCGGCAGCCAATCGTGGACGTTGTTGTCGTTGCTCGACAACGTCTTGCGCGCACCGCGAGTCATCACCGGCAGCAAAAACAAACCGACCAGGATGATCTTGAAACTGTGGCGAACGAAAAACTGGTTTAACACGCAAACGCTTCCCATGCCCGCGATGACCTCACACGGCGCCGCGACGATGCGTCCCCGGCTGCCAGCAGGCCGTATGTCCCCCAGATTGCGAGCAACTTTGGGGGGAAAAGTTAAGAGTACATGGCCGTTGGTTTCGAGTCCATGCCGAACTGAACGCCCGGCCCGCGCTGAATCCCGCTTTCTCCTGCTTGTCCCCTACACTTTACCCAGGCTGTTTCGGACATGCCGCCCGCCCACGCACGATCGCGACGAAACACCCAGGCGATCGAGCCCGTTGCTATCGGCTCACTTCGAAGCCGATCGAGACTCCCTGATAGAACAGCGAATGGTGATCCGCCACCAGCGCGGGCGTGCTGGGGGAGAAGGTGATCTGATTTTGCGCGAGCGCCAGGTCCGTCACCCACATCAGGTCGTAGGAAGCCCGCAGGGCGAAATTCGGGCGGAAGCGATACGATCCGATGAGACTCAGTTCGCCCACGAAAGCCAGGGGATGATCTTTGGCGTGCTCGTCGCGATTCGGCAAGAGCGGCACTCCGTTGAGATCGAGAATGCGCACCTGGCTGCTTTGGTTGTCCCAGTCGACGAATCCGCCCCCCTTGGCTCGGCCGCCCAGCCGCCACTCGCCCTGCTCATAAAACCAATCGGTGCCGATTTGCAAGCCGACCAGGTTATTGTGCGTGGCGATATTGTAGGAACCGTTGGCGCTGCTCGATTGGGCCAGGTAATTGAGCCTTTCGTTGACAGTGACCACTCGCAAGCCCGCAAACAACGACGGCAGCGGCGATGGCGTGCACTGTCGCACCCAAGTGCTGTCGCGCGTGTAGACCAACTGATCGCGCGACAACCGCCGATCGATGCGATAGTTCAACTCGTAGCTGTTGAAGTTCGACGTTTGGGCGAAGCTTTGGAAGTTCGAAGCATTGAAGGCCGGCACCGTGAACGTCGGATCGATCTCCGAAAAAATGGTCCCTGGAGTGTGCGCCGTCACGCTGCCGGCGGCTTGCCAGTGCGTCAGTCCCAGGTACGTGAATTCGACCGCATGGTCGCGATTGCGCGCGTCGCGTCCCAGATAGTGGCCCCAGGTCGAACGCAGTCCCGGTTCGAAGCCCATGTCGATCGGTATCTGCAAGAAATTGCGGTCATGGGCGATGATGGCCGAACTGTAGTCGGTCGCCAAAATGACCGAATTTTTCGTATAGGTCGACCGGCTCATGAAAACCGCGCTCTGCTGCGTATACCAGCATCCATCACGCAGCCATTCGCCCGAACTGGCCGTCGGCGCCGGTGCATCCAGATCCATCGGATCCGACAAGTCCTCAACCGGCTCTTCCTCGAAAATCCCCGGCGTCTCGGACGGGTCGACCGGGCTGCCCGTCGGCGCCAAAAGCGTATTGCTAAAGCCCAGCGGCTCGTCGGGTCGCGGGTGCTGGGCGACGTAGCGGGCCTGTTGAACGGCATAGCCGCTTCGTGAAGCTCGACCCCGCGCCGCCGGCGCCAATTGCGACCGTATCGGGAACTCGGATGGCTGTGGGAGCGTCTCGACAGAATCTGCCGCCTCGGACTGCGTGACGTACGGATTCTCGTCGTCCGCAATGGCCCAGGAAGCCAGCGAAAAGACGATCAGCACCCGCAGTACGATCCCCCGATTGACGGCCACTACCTCAGTCCTCCGCGTTGCTAGCTCTCCAGGCAGTCTGCAAAAACTCCCCAGCGGTCAAGTCACCGCCTATGCCTAATCGGACCCAAGCGTGCCCTCAAAACAGGAATAATCGTTAGAGCTTCAAAAAAAGGAATAAGTATCCCAGACGACCCAAACCAACTCGCGGTGCGGACGCGTATCGGGCTTCCGGGCGACTGTCACTCTAAAGGTTTGGCAGATCCTGCCTTGTCGCAAGCCGCCAGGACCCAACGGCCCGGCTCGGCCAGACTCTTGGACTTTTGGGCCATAAGCGTTACAAAGACGGCGTGCGGATGCCAGCTTGGCTCCAATGTCTTCGCAGAAAATGAACTCGGGCGACTATCCCATGACTTCACCGCTTCGGTCATTGATTGCCAGCGGGACCAAAATCTGGCTCGACTCAATCGATCCCGAACTGGTCGCCAAGAATCAGGCCTTGGGGGCGACCGGCGCCACCTCGAATCCGATCATCATCGCCGATTTGATCAAGACCGGTCGATTCGACCAGGAGTTGGAGCAGCTCATCGATCAGAAGCTCAGCGATGATCAGATCGCTTGGCGGATGACCGACAAGCTGGTCAGCGAAGCGCAGGCCGTGTTTCGTCCGGTGTGGGAGCAGACGCGCGGCAACGACGGATACGTGAGCTTCGAACTCGATCCGCTCTTGGAAGATCCGCAGCTCGGCCCGCCCCATGCCCAGCGCGTGGCGCGCTACGTCGAGTTGGGAAAGAACTGGTCGCGCGGGCAGGTCAACCGCATGATGAAAGTGCCGGCGACGCCGGCCGGCATCGAAGCCCTGGAGGAATTGGCCGCCGCGGGCGTGACGCTCAACGTCACGTTGATCTTCACGCTGCGACAATACCGCGCGGCTCGCAATGCCATCTGGCGCGGGGCCGAGCGCTATGGCAACTTCAGCAAGTTCAAAAGCGTGTACAGCATTTTCGTATCGCGCGTCGATGTCTACACCGAACAACACGTGCCGCAACTCTCGCCGGCTGCGCAGGGCATGGTGGGCATCGTCGGCGCCAAGCGGATCTGGGCCGAAAACCGGCAGTTCTGGCGCGACAAGAAATTGCCGCTGGATCAAGAGATCGTGTTTGCCAGCACCGGCGTCAAACGCAAAAGCGATCCGCCCTGGAAGTACACCGCCGCGTTCGCCGGCAGCGACATCGAAACCAATCCGCCGGCCACCAACGAGGCGATCGACTCAAGCGGACAGACGTTCCATCGCGAAATCGACACACTGGCCCCCGCGGACATTTTGGCCGAAATCGACCGCGAGGTGAAACCAGACCACCTCGAAGCCACGCTGATGGCCGAAGGCATCCAGAAATTTGCCGATCCGCAAAAAACCCTGCTGGCCCTGATCGCCCAAAAGCGCGGCACCCTGGCCCGCAGCCGCTAAGTGCACCCGGCCATTTCTCAGCCGCTCGAAATCCGGCGGCGGCTATGTTACGATTCACGGCTTACCGGTCGTGCGCCCCTTTTTGCAGCCACAAGCGAGCCCTCATGCCTATCGATCCTTATACGACTTGCCCGGGCGGAACCGGCAAGAAAATCAAGTTTTGCTGCGCCGATCTGCTGGCCGAACTCGACAAAATCCAGCGGATGCTCGAAGGCGAGCAGCGGGCCGCCTGCCTGGATCACATCGAGAGCCTCGAGGCCAAATTCCCCCAGCGGGCTTGCCTGCTGTCGATCAAGGCCATGCTGGAAGCCCAATTGGGCCAGGATGCCAAGGCCGAGGCCACGCTCTCCGCGTTCATGACCAAATACCCCGACAATCCCGTGGCACTGGCCGAAAAGGCGACGCTTCTGGCCAGCAAGGACGGCGGCGTCGCGGGCCTGGGACCGCTGCAAGACGCGCTGGAAAAATCCGATGAGCAGATCGCCCCCCAGGTCTACGACGCCATCGGCATGATCGCGCAAACATTGATCGCCGACAACCAACTGATTGCCGCCCGCGCGCACCTGGTGCTGCAATTGGGCATCAGCGGAGCCAAGGATCAGCGGCCGTTGCAACTGCTGATGCGCATCAATGGTTCTCCGTCGGTGCCGCTGTTGGCCAAACAGGACATGCCGCTGGCGCCGGCTCCCGACGATGCGCTGTGGAAGAACAGTTTCAACACCGCCCTGGAGCCCGCCATGCGCGGCGCGTGGCGTTTGGCGGCCGATCAATTGACGGCGCTGGCCGCGAAGGTGGGCGATTGGCCGGTCATCTGGCACAACATCGGCGTGCTGCGCTGTTGGCTGGCCGATACGCCGCGCGCGATCCTTGCGCTGCGAAAATACGCCGCCCAGCCGATTCCGCTGGACGACGCCGTCGAGGCCGAGGCCCTGGTCCAATCGATCGATCCCGAGGCCATCGATCAGGTCGACGTGTTGACGATCCAGTACGCGATCCTCAACGCCGAAACGCTGCAAGCCCGCCTGGCCGCCCATCCGCGATCGGTGACGATGCCGATCGACTTGACTCGGATGGCCAGCGAGAACGAGCCTCCGCCCAAGGGCGCCTACTGGCTGCTCGACCGGGCCGAATCGGTCCCTGGCGCCGACATCACTGCCGAGCAGGTTCCGCAGGTCGCCGGCCAGGTGTTCTTGTTCGGCAAGCAAACCGATCGGGCGGCGCGGCTCGAAATGGTCGCCTATCGCACCGAACTCTCCAAGGCCCAGACCGTGCTGGCCGAAGTC
>JBGQKM010000128.1:0-15683 GCA_041499515.1 Planctomycetia bacterium
AGGTGGCCCTCAAGTTTCTTACTCGCAATCTCCTCGGCGATCCCGACCGGCTAGCCCGGTTGCATCAGGAAGTGCGGATCGCGCGTCAAGTTTCCCATCCGCTCGTTTGCCGGGTCCACGACATTGCCGAGGTCGACGGCGAGACTTTCCTGACAATGGAGTTTATCGACGGCGAGGATCTCGGATCGCTTCTCAAGCGCATCGGCCGGCTGTCCGAGGACAAGGGGATCGAAATCGCTCGCCAATTGTGTGACGGTCTGGCCGCGGTCCATGAACAGGGCATCGTCCACCGCGATCTAAAGCCCAGCAACATCATGATCGACGGACGTGGCCAGGCTCGGCTAACGGACTTCGGGCTGGCCGTTGCCGCCAATGCAATCCCGGCCAGCGAATTCCGATCCGGAACGCCCGCCTACATGGCCCCTGAACAGCTCGCGGGCGAAACACCAACGGTACAGAGCGATCTTTTTGCGTTGGGATTGGTCCTCTATGAAGTGTTTTCCGGCCGCAGGGCCTTTCCGGACAGAGGACCTGAAGAGTTGGCTCGTCTTTACGAAGTTTACAAGCCATCTTCGGTGTGCGACCTGGTGCCGGGGATGGATCCGCGCGTAGGCAAGGTGATCCGCCAATGTTTGGAAATAGAACCGTCCTTACGTCCGAAGTCCGCCGATGAGGTAGCCGCCGGCCTGCCTGAGGGCGACCCGCTGGCGACGGCGCTGGCCGAAGGCCGAACGCCTTCGCCGGAGACCGTCGCCAATGCGGGAGCCGAGGGCCGCCTCGCACCACAAGTGGCAACGGCGCTCTTGACGACTGCGGTGCTCGGCGTTCTGATCGTCGCTGCCCTGGCCGGCCGGGCCACCATCTCGGGACTGGCGCCCATGACGCGTTCGCCGGAAGCATTGGCGGCGCGGGCGCGGAGCGTCCTGGACCGGATGGGTTGCACCGATCTTCCGACAGACCAACGCTATGGCTTCTTTTACGATTACAATTACCTCGACTACGCGGTCAGTGCGGACTCCACGGCGCAGCGCTGGTCGGCGCTGGTGTCGGGACAGGTTCCCGCGATCGTCTTCTGGTTTCGGCAAAGCCCGCAGTATCTGGTTGCCGGTGGCATGACCCCGCGGCTGTATCCGGGCCGGGTAACCCCTTTTGATCCCTCGCCCGAGCTCCCCGGGAGTGCAAGCGTTAATCTGGATCCCAACGGTCGGCTGATCGAATTTGTCCAGCCGCCAGAACGCCAGCTTGCCGCGCCGCCAGTACTCAAGGAGGTGGATTTCCAGCCATTATTCGCGGAGGCTAAGCTGGACTGGCTGCGCGCTAGGAAGACAACACCGAATTGGGCTCCGCCATTCTTCGCAGAGCAGCAGTTCGCGTGGGAAGCCCCGCCCTTGGACAGGCCGGGTGAACCACTACGGGTGGAAGCAGCGATTCACAATTGCAAGGTCGTTTACTTCAAGGTGTACCACGGTGTGTGGGAGCAACCTGAATCTTTGCATGACCCCCTGGAAATCGAGCCGGGACCTTTCCACTACCTCTATGCAGGCCTGTTTTGCCTGAGCGTCGTTGGGGCGGTCTGGCTCGCTCGACAAAACTTGCATTTGGGTCTTGGTGACGCCACGGGAGCAAGTCGGCTGGCTCTCTTTTTGTTTGGCTGCCACATGGTTTGCATGGTCTTGGTTGCAGACCATGTCCCTTCGTTTCGGGATGAGGCGGCATGGCTAATGAAGGCGCTCGGATTCGCGGGGCTCTGGTCATGCCTGTGCTGGCTGCTCTACTTTGCTCTGGAGCCTTACGTGCGCCGACACTGGCCCTGGCGAATGATTTCCTGGAACCGATTGCTCGCGGGCCGATTCCGCGACCCGATGGTGGGACGCGATCTCCTGATCGGCGCCCTGCTGGGCACTTTCATGGCTCTCATGCTTCAGCTCGGAGTCATAGTGCCGTCCCTTCTTGGGCGTCCATCGCCGGTGCCATTGGTGACCTGGCCGAGTGCGTTCACGAATGTGCCGTTTCACTTGCTGATGGAGGTTCCTGTCGCCATCCGAGACGCCCTGCAATGGTATTTCTTGTTGTTCTTGCTCGTGTTGCTCGTCCGCCGCGCGTGGTTGGCAATCATCCTGGTTTTCGCATTGCACTTGACCTATAACCTAACCCAAGAGCCGGAACTGCACTTATTCTGGGCGGCGTCGATGGGCGCGGCGGTGCTAGCCTCGCTTTTTGTCGCCCTGCGCTTCGGCTTGCTCGCGTACACGGTTGGATTGTTTTTTTGCTATTTTCTGTATCAGGTCCCCTTCACGCTAAATCCGTCGGCCTGGTATTGGTGGCAAAGCCTCATTTACATGTTGTGGCCGATACTCTTGGCAAGCATCGGCTTCTTGGTTGCGCGCGCAGCCCGACCGGCATTCCACGAGATCACCTAGCTCATTGGCAATCGAGAGTGTTCCCGTTGACACAACGACTGCGATCCGACCCTAGCGGGCCCGCCCGCACACGACAAACGTCTTGTCTACTTATACCTTTTCTGGGACGTGTCGTAATTCGACCCATTGGTGACGTTCGGGGCCCGCGTGGGAAAGTCATCCCTTCGGCGGGACGATCTTAGCGCCCCGGAAACCCAGCGGTATTGCGCAAAGCCTTGACTTTCTCCTTGCTCGCGTACCAACTAATGATCTCGCCGATCGCTGTGCGGCTGGCTAGTTATTGATCTCGATCGGCTCACGCTCTGCGGAGGTTCATCTGATGGATTGGGCGATTTCGAGAGGCCTGGTCGGCCTGACACTGGCGCTGTGCGCGACTTTGTGTAATGCGGCTGAATTTGTTTACCTAGAAAACACCGATAGTGGCGACATCTCGGTCATCGACATTCCCGCCCACACAGTTGTCAGCACGATTAAGCTGGGCCTGTATTTGGACGACGTGACCGCGTCGCGCGACGGAAAGATTTTGTATGCTAATCGAGTCAACAGTCTGGGCCTGGCCGATCCGAAGCAAGTCGGCGAGTCGGGCGAAATCATCGCCATCAGCACGGAAACCGAGCAGATCCTGTGGCGCACGCCGGTGCACGGCTGGCCCCACCATCTGACGCTCTCGAAAGATGACCGGCTCTTGTACGTGCCGCTCTACGACACCACCTGGATGGAGATCGTCGATACGCACGAGCACAAAGTCGTAAATAAATTCGCAATCGGCCATGGCGGTCATGGCACGCGGCTGTCGCCCGACGGCAAGCGGCTCTATGTCGGCTCGATGTTTCTCGACTTGCTGAGCGTGTTTGACGTGAAAACGCTGCGGCCGGTGAAGAAATTGCCGTTCAAGGACGCGGTGCGCCCCTTTACCTTTACGCGCGATGAAAAGACGCTATACGTTCAGCTTTCGCGGCTGCACGGGTTCGAGGTGGTCGATCTGGTGAAGGATGAGATCGTGAGCGAAGTCGCCCTGCCGCCGCTCGCGTCCGACGTGAAACTGCCCAAATATTACCCGCACACCTACAATCACGGATTGGAGCTTTCGCCGGACGAAAGAATTCTGATCGCCGCCGGGAGTGCTGGCGATTATGTCTGCGTCTACGCCGTGCCCGACCTTACCTTACTCGCGACGATTCCCGTCGGCCGGGAGCCGAACTGGATCGTGTTCAGCCACGACGGGGCGTTTGCCTACGTCAGCAATCGCAAGAGCGACAATCTATCCGTCATCTCGGTGCCCGAACTGAAAGAAGTCAAGCGTATCTCGGTGGGCAAGTATCCACAGCGGATGCGTGCGGTCGTCGTGCCCAGCCGGACTGTCGTCTTGCAAAAATGAAAATCGCATGAGCGCGCGCAATTCATGAAACCTCTATGTCTGCATTCGCCGAGGCGGTAGTCGTTCGTTGGCTAACTCATTCGTAGTTCGGGATTCCAAGAAATCGACCGTTAGAAGACGCTTCTCGCTGGCTGCGTCAGAAACTCATACAATTGACGGGACCGTCGGAGCACCGCGGAAACTCGTCCGAGGAATGATCCATGTTTGCGATGGACAAGATGCAGCAACACATCGTCGACGGCATCCGACAATTCGTCGAGCGCGAGATCATCCCTGTCGCCAGTCAGCTCGAACACAATGACGAATACCCGACGCGGATTGTCGAGGGGATGATGGAACTCGGCCTGTTTGGCGCCAATGTGCCGCAAGAGTATGGCGGGCTGGGGCTGGGCTCTGTCATCTTCGCCAGGATTATCGAGGAGCTGTCGCGCGGCTGGATGAGCGTGGTCGGCCCGCTCGGCACGCATTCGGTAATCTGCGACATCATCCATCGCTTCGGCACCGAGGAACAAAGGCGGAGGTTTCTGCCTGGCTTGGCCACGGGCCAGCGGCGCGGCGGGCTGGCGCTTTCCGAGGCCGACGCTGGCACCGACGTGCAACGCCTGAGAACTACCGCCACACGCCACGAGGATGGCTATCTGATCAACGGCTCGAAGATGTGGATCACCAACGGCCGCTATGGCAATACCTTCGTGCTGGCGGCCAAAACGGAGCCCAAGGCCGATCCGCCTCATAAAGGCATCTCTGCCTTCGTTATCGAGAAAGGCGGCGAAGGATTCAAAGTGGCGCGCGATATCGACAAGCTGGGCTACAAAGGCGTCGAAACCTGTGAGTTGTTCTTCGACAACTTCTTCGTTCCGGCTGAAAACCTCATCGGCCGGCACGAAGGCGACGGCTTCAAGCACATCATGGCAGGCCTGGAGAGCGAGCGCATAAACGTCGCAGCGCGCGGCGTCGGATTGGCAACGGCGGCATTTGAGGACGCGATACAATACGCCCAGCAGCGTCACACCTTCGGCAAACCAATCTGCGAACATCAGACGATCCAGATCAAGCTGGCCGACATGGCAACCAAAATCGAAGCGGCACGCCTGCTCGTGTACTCCGCGGCCGAGAAAAAGGACCGCGGCGAACGCTGTGATCTCGAAGCCGGCATGGCGAAACTCTTCGCCTCCGAATCCGCGCAAGAGATCGCGCTGGAATCGCTGCGCATCCACGGCGGCGCCGGCTACTCGAAAGACTTTCGGGTCGAGCGTTACTATCGCGATGCGCCGCTGCTGATCATCGGCGGCGGCACCAACGAACTGCAACGATTGATCATTGCCAAAGCACTGGTTGCGAAATACCCGCTCAAGTAGCGAGCTGGCCGGGGGGAACGGCATGTTCGAATTGGGCTTCGCCCGCAACGAAGGAAACGGGCCAGACCGGTCGCCGGGTTGTCGTGCTTTATTCGGGCCTCACAACAATTCGTAAGTGATCCACGCGGATGACTATCCCCCGAAGCGCGCACCCGTCCCGTCGACGTTCGCCGCGGGACACCTGGCTGGCGATCGGAATAGGAGCCAAACTCTCGGCGAGGCGGTCATATCCCGGCTAAAGAGCCTGTTGCAATACAGCTTGGCACAACATGTTACGAAGATTGCAACAAAGTGGGATTAACCACGTGTGCCGGTCGGTACGTGGCGTTATTCTTGCTTTACTGTAACGCTTCCTCCGTCGTCCGAATGCCGCAAAAGAGCGTGCGGAGATCGAACCTGCGACGGATTCCGACGCAACGGATACTGGAGCCTAGCCGACGCCGATTGGTCTCCACTCATCCATCAAATTCCGCCTGGCGATCGCAAGAAACCCCGTCTCGTCCATGCTTTCGATTCTATCAGAGGGGCACGGCATCACATGAAAAAGGGCCAGCGCCTTTGGAGCGTAATGACGGCTGCTCCAACGAGGATTGCACTTGGGATCATTAGACTCTGATCCCCGAAAACCCCCGAGCACAAGGCCGACGGCACCAAGCGCCAAGCAAATCCAGGCCAATGATGACGATAGGTTATCCATGCCCTTGATTTTGGCAAATCGGTCCGAGTTCATTTTGATCGCAGAACACGTATTAGCGCAATGCCCAAAACTAATGACGCGTCGCAGGCGACACCCCGCAAGACCACCTCTACACTTGTTGGCGTTCGCTCAATCGGAGTCCGCGTTGCCAAATCGGCCTCGGTTTGCTTGATCTCAACCCAGTGGGTTTCTGTTCCTACAAAAAACCCCCGGCGTGCGTCTCGTGCACGCCGGGGGGTTTTTTGTTGGGTGGTTCCGGCAGCGGCCGGAAAAACCAACAGGCCCCCCCATTCTTGACGCGGCATCTGGCCAAAATGAAGCTCCGTTGCTGGACACCGTCGTCCATCGGCGTGCTTGAAAAGTCGCTGAAGCTGGAGAGCGGCGCGTCATCAACCCGTCGAATCTGCGACAGGTCGATCAAAGGAAGGTTTAATCGGAGAGCTTGGCGCTGAACATCACGAGCTTCAGATGTGCTGAGTCCACGCGTGCCTGGCGCTGCTGGCACGTACGGGTTCTAATGCCAATTTCATGGCGAACGATTTTTGACCGACCAAAACCAAGCATTCGCAAGTCTGCTGCCGTCACGACGCGTACTTGCTCGGTCGTGGCCCGCGAAACGAGCAAACCGTTCCAGAGTCTGGTATTGGGGAATTTTCGCATATCCAATAGCCTACCCTCAGTCATCCGACCCAAGGTTCCATATTGGTCCTTTTGCCGAGTTGGCAAACCCAGTCGGATCTCAAGGATGAGTACGACCTTACCATTGTTGGAGAACGATCGAGCCACCAGCCCGCCAGAGCGGACGCTGTCGATTTGCCTGATCAACCCGCGCTTCAATCCGTCATACTGGGGTTTTGAGTACGCGCTGCCGCTCTATCCGGGCGACAAGCGCAGCACGATGATCTCGGGGTCGCTCTCGTCGGTGGCGGGGCTCTGCGGGGACCACCATGTGTACCTTCTCGACGAGAACGTCGAGGAGATCGACTGGGAGTCTCTCCGCAAGTACGACATTGTCGGCGTCACGGGGATGAACGTCCAGAAGGAGCGGATTCACCAGATACTCGTCAGGCTGCGCGAGTTGAAGATATTCACGGTCGTGGGCGGCCCATTTGTTTCGGTCAAGGAAGCATTCTTCGAGGGCCTGTGCGACGTAAAGTTCGTTGGCGAGGCGGAGACCACCTGGCCGCAATTCCTTGACGACTATGCCCGCGACAAGCCCACTCAGAATCGCTACGAACAATCACAGCCGACCGACATGACCAAGGTACCGCGCCCGCGATACGACCACCTCAAGGTCGATCGCTATGCGACCGGGGCCCTGCAGTACTCGCGTGGATGCCCATTTGAATGCGAGTTCTGTGACATCATCGTGATCTTCGGGCGTAAGCCCAGAGTTAAGGACCCCGATCAACTCGTGGCCGAATTGGACGACATGCGGCGGGCTGGGTTCCACTCCGTTTTCATTGTTGATGACAATTTCATCGGGAACAAAAAGAAGGCCAAGGCCCTCTTGGAGAAAGTCATCCCCTGGATGGAGCAGCATCAATACCCACTGCACCTGACGACCGAGGCCAGCATCGATCTGGCCAATGACCCCGAGCTACTGGAGTTGATGTACCGGGCCAACTTCCGCAGTGTGTTCATCGGGATCGAGACCCCGCGTCTGGAGTCGCTCAACGAGACCAAGAAGTTTCAGAACGTCCGGGGTGACACGATGGAGGCGAAGCTGGCACGAATCCGGACCGCTGGCCTCGACGTCAATGCCGGGTTCATCGTCGGCTTCGACAACGACGACAAGGCGATCTTTGAGGACCAGTTCCGGTTCATTCAAGAAAACGGAATCACATTGGCCATGGTCGGCATGCTGCAGGCAATTCCCAAGACCCCGCTCTACGAACGGCTCGAACGGGAGGGCCGACTGGTCGAGGAGGACCCCAACTGCAACTTCATCCCCAAGCAAATGAGCCGGGATGAGTTGCGCCACGGCTACTGGGATCTTGTCGAGCGGCTCTACACCCCCGAGGCATTCTTTGATCGCTACTTCAAGGTCTACCAGTCCCCCGAGTATCTGCGGCGACGCGCTGAGATCTGCGCGAAGGCCGGAGAAGGAAGACGCCTGCCGAACCTGGGCTACGGGCTGGCCCTGTTATGGTCGCTTTTCTGGGCCCTGTTGCGGGATGGCTCGCTGACGTCGGTCGGGATGGTCTATCTGAAGTACTTCTTCACCCGAAACATCCGGTACCGACGAGACATCATCGGCTTCGCGCAGTACATGAATCGCTGCGTGACACACTGGCACTTTTACAAGTTCACTCGCGAAGCGATCGCTGGCAGGCTACAGACGTACAACACAGCGTGAGATGTCCATCGCCCCAGTCCATCAAAGGCACATAGCGCGCGCATCACGGGGTTCCCAAACTTGCTCGGGGCCGGCTCGAAAACGGACTCATTTTGGACGAGAAGCGACGGTCGAAGCGTCGCCCTAAACCGGCCGGGATCTGACCACCGATTTTCGCGACAGCTCGTGTGAACGGCAGCCCGCTTTCTGGCCGCCGTCGAACGGGCCTGGAACCAAACCTCGGGCAGCAACTCCATCGGCCGGTCGGGCGGAGTGGATGGAAGCCGCCAAAGCACATTCGCCAGGTAGCGGAACGGGTCGATGAGATTCCAACTTGCCCAGGGGTCGATGACGCGGAACCTGTTCGTGGCGATTCTCGACCGCATCGCGCGGTTGGCGATGCCGCCGGTCGTCGTCGGCAGGATGCCTGTGTACGCTCTCGTCGTGGCAGTCGGAAAAGCCCCATCTCTGGGGAAAAGTCCGCGAGCTACCAGCCCCGCACTCTGCCATGGTAGCTTGTTGGAGCATGATTCCCGCCATGCGAACCAAGGAACCGGTGCGGCCGTCGGAAAAACGCAGACGAATCAGCTGTGCGATAGACGCGGGGCGGGCGCGTTGTTACAATCGTGGCTATTGCAAGCCTGAATCGGGTTCAGGCTCAGCCCACATGGGAAATGTTGGCTAATGATTCTTCGCTAAGAGCCTCCGCCTGCCGAGTTCGCGGTCCTGCGCATTCGGCTTCTTGAGCGGGTTGCGTGTCTCGCCGCTTCAGGCTCTCGCTTCCAGGGCATTTTCGGCACCTTTTGCTCCCTTGCGCGCGTGGGCTTTGCGCGACCCAGGAGCACGAATCATTGCGGGCAGGAAGAAAGGCTTTCAAGTGAAGCGATTCTCTACATCCCATCTCGATGGCCAGATGATCAGACGAATGGTGCTGGCGATAGCGATCGGCTGCGCGCTGGTTTCGGCACGCGGGGCGCTGGCCGTCGACATTGTCGGAACTCAGAACGCCGCGCTCAGTCAGCCCATGGTGCACGGCCTGTTGCAAAGACCGGGAGATTCGCAGCCGCTTACCGGCACAGATCCCTTTTTTGGATTCAAATCGTTTGATATCACGGCTTATCTCGATACGGGCGCCAGCGGAGTTTTGATTAGTTCCGACACCGCCACCACGCTCGGCCTGAATATTGTCCCGGGCGTTATATTTTCCGACGTAGGAGTCGCGGGTAATGACAATTTCAACGTCTCCGAGTCGATCCTGGCTCGCGTTGCGCATACGCCGCTGGCCGATCTCGACAACCCGCTGACATTCAATACCGCATACGATCACAGCTTTGGCCCCCTGCGAACCCAGGTGGGCCCGGTCCCGGCTCCGTTCGATCCGATTCTGCAGTCCCTCGACATCTTCGGCATGCCCACGATGGCCGGCAAGGTGGTCGTCATGGATCCCAAGCCGCTCAACGATTTGAGTGGCGACATGAACACCTATCTTTACCATCCGGCCACTCCGTTCAACCCGGCGCAAGCGGCCACCGATCCGGGCATTCCGACGACGAGCCACCACGTGGCGCTCAGTTATGGCCAGTTTGACCGTTTTACGCAGGTCACGCCTGCCGGCTCTCCTGGTCCCAATTTCAGCCACAATCCGTTTATTGGTCCGAACCCAGTCGCCAAACTCGATCTCAACCCGCCAGCGGACAACACGCCGCCGGTGGGCGTCGACTTGAATGGGGTGCACGCCACGGGCAGCTTCCTATTGGACACCGGCGCCGCGGCATCGTTCATTTCCTTGAGTCTCGCGGCCAGCCTTCATGTACGTTACGTGGCGGGCACGTTCGGCTCCGACACTCCCAAGCTGGAGATGTTCGACCCCGCGAATCGCTCCGCGCCGGGCACTCCGATCGCGAGCCAGTTTGCCCTGGCGATCGGAGGCATTGGCGGCACACTCACGGTTTCTGGATTTTATCTCGACGATCTGGTGCTGCACACGCTGGAAGGAGGCCCGAGCGACGCCAATCCCAACAATATCCGCTACGTCCGCGCGCCCGTGCTGGTCAACGACGTGAACGTGCTGGACCCTCTCACGATGCAATCGCTGACGCTCGATGGCGTGTTCGGCATGAACTTCATGGTGGCCAGCCTGTTTGTCAATGGGCAAGACCTGGGTGACGGCGTTTCGGGCCCTTTTAATTGGGTCACCTTCGACGAGCCCAACGGCATCTTGGGGCTCGATATCGCCACCGTGCCCGAGCCGAACACATTGGCGCTACTCGGCACCGGCATGGCGTTTTTGGCCGCCTACTCTTGGCGCCGCCGCCGGGCAACGAAAATCGCGCTTGCTAGTACTTAATCAAGCGAAGCCCGAGGCGTTTTGCTGGTGATGTTTTTTGCTGGGTGACGGCGCAGCGTGGCCGGCGGACGGCAGGATCGTCGTAAAAAGGCGTCGGATTATCGGGTGCGTCATGGGTCGTGTTCTTTTTTGGGTGGGCGTCGCGGCGGACCGGAGCATCCGGACTCCCGCGTGGGGAACCGCCGCCTCGAATCCCCGCTTCCAATACAGCCAGCCAAATACGGTACCCGCCAGCCCGTTGAGTGTAATCGCCCGCAAAAACGGATGTGGAGCATTCGGGGCATTGCCCACGTGGGCCAAACCAAACAACGTTGCCGCGCCAAGAATGCCGGTCCAAAGTGCGATCGGTAGAGCGTCATGATAGACACGGGAGAGAAGCGCATAAGCGACCCACGCCAGCAGCGCCATGATAATGAAACGGTAAACCAGTTCCTCGGCCAATGGGGAATAGATCACGATCGCCAGTCGAAACCAAAAGGGTTCCTCAGCCAAGCTTCGGATCCGCGGCAGACTGGCGCCTGCGAACAACAGCGAGTCGAGCAAGACCATCGTGCCTGCCACGACGAGCCCTGCCACGATCGACTGGCAAACGGTGTTTCGCAGGGGGCTCAGAGGCTTGCCCGTCCACCAGGCTGCGATCAGGGGTGCGCGTTACCCTAAATTGTGAGGAGGCCAGCGAATGGCTCGTATCAATTTCAGCACCTGATGCAACGTAACCCTCCGACCGAACCGCCCGATTATGGCGTCGCCGAACGGTGGCGTCGAGCTACGCAGCTCGTCTTCTGGCCGCGTTGGGATGGGCCGGGAACCAGACGTCGGGCAGCAACTCCGTCAGCCGGTTGGGCGGAGTGGTTGGAAGCCGCCGAAGCACATCCGCCAGGTAGCGGAACGGATCGATGCCGTGCCACTTGCAACTGTCCGTAATGGTGAAACGTGCAGCCACGGAGCTGTTTTCTGACGCTTGGCTGACGGCGCACCCGGAAGCTCGCCGGTGCTGATCGAGAAATTTCTTGCATTGCCCCAATCGTGGAGAGTAGGATTGAGCTTCGGCCTCTTCTCTGTTCCGGCCCCGCCGCAGCTTCGGCTGCGACGGGGTTTCTTCGTCGAAGCGCGCGCCCGCTCGAAAGCATTCCAGAATAAGAAATGCGGACGAACGTCAGGCCGGAGCAATGGCGAGCTAACCTCTAATCCCGCGGGCACAATCCGCATCCGCAGGGCGATTTTGACTAGCCAGGCCCCTGCGCCTTGGCCTGGTGCAAACGGTCACTGAGGTCTCTTATCGTTGGAGAGTTCCGACAACTTGGCTTGTGCGGCAGCCTTTAGATCCTTGTCGCCGCTAGCCATAATGCCCCGATACATTGCTTCAGCCTCCGCCTTCTTCTCTTGCGCAAGCAAGCAATTACCCAGTGCGAGCCGGACGGAGCCGACCGCGGTGCCACTTTTGGCGATCGTTTGGGGGTCGAGTTCCTCGGCCAATTGCAGCCACTCCCGATACGCTCGTTCGGCCTCGGATGAATTCCCTTGCGCTTGCTGAAGGTCGGCCAACTCCTTGGTCAGGCGCATGACGGGCAACCGTTCGTTTTGTCCGCGCGCGAATTCAAGCCATTCGCGATAGAGCGTTTCGATTTCCGCGGCTTTGCCATAACGATCCAATATCGCCCCAAAGGCGACCACGACCTGGGCGATCGCATCGATGTCTAACGGGCGGATCTTCCTCGTGTAACGCGAGGTATCCACCATCAAGCTCGGTTTCGATTTTCGTTTCTGGAGAACCGACTCCCTCCCGACGTCGAGCATCTCTCGATAGAGCGCGACGGAGCGTGATTGATCCTTGCGCCCGACGATCTCGGCGATGTCCTGCATCAGCAATGCCAGCTCGAACGTCGGCGCACGATCGCACCGCTGCAGAATGGACAACGACTGGCGATAGCATCGCTCGGCTTCATCCACGCCTCCAGATTCACTGCTCTTGGAACCTTTGGCGACGAGGACCCTCGCCAATGTCTCCAGGAGGTCAGCTTCGTCGATCGTGGCCGGCTTGTGCCGCTCTTGAAGTTTCTGCAGTTCCGTTCGACATAGGCTTTCAACTTCGTCGAGATCACTCGGGCTGTTGATTTTCAGTGCGATTTCCAAATAGTCGGATACGGCGTGAGCAAGAACTTCTTTGGTGGCTGCGTTATCCTTTTGAAGTCGCCGGATTTGGCCTCGACAGAACTCCTTGGCCTCGTCAAAACGCTTTGCGAGAATCAGGCTCGATAAGTGAAGCTCTCCGAGGTACAGAAACATGGGATGGTCGTCGGTGTCGAACTCGCGAAAGTGCTCGACGGCCTTCGTGCTCAGATTCGCGGCGGCGGCGTACTGTCCGAAGGCCCACAAAATCCGCGCCTGGGCAATCTCTCCCATCGACTGGCCCAGCGGTTTGGTGACGGGGTCCTTCATCAGAGCGGCCATGGCTTGGGCCACCAGGGGCGACGCATTCGCCGCATCTTCCCGTTGTTTCATCAGAGTACCGGCCAAACCGAACTTGGCAATTGCCGTTTCGGGATGGTCATCGCCCAGATTTTCCACGCGCCATTCAACCACGTCCCGCGCGAGCACTTCCACTTCGGGGTCGTAAGTGCCCCAGCCCATGCTGAACACCAGCGCGAATTTGGCGTCAACGGTATCGCGGTGGTTCGCGCCGAGCAGTTCTTGCCGAATCGTCACCGCCTCTCGCGAGGCCTCGGCCGCTTCGTCCCACCGCAACTGCATGGACCGCAGCGCCGCCATGCTGCACAAGCTGACCGCCGTCTCTAGGTGCGGTCCGGAATAAAGACGCCGACGGATCTCAAGCGCGGAGTTGATGAGCGGCTCGGCTTGTTCCGTCAGTCCCAAACCGATATAGACGTTGCCGATCGTGTCCAATAGGGCCGCCTGGACCGCGGGCTGATCTTTGAGGTCCTCGACAACGTTTTGGGCGCCGCGATCCAGCAATTCGCGGGCGGTGAGCTTCGTGGGATCTTGCGAGAACCTCGGTCCTCGCATGCCGAGCCCGGCGAATCGAATGCCGCCGTGCCTGAGCGGCGCCGAAGCCTCGAACATGCCGGCCAGAAACTGCGACACGCGGGTCGCCTTTTCGGCTTCGGTGAGCGCCCGCTTTGCCTCCTGGTCGGCCTTGGCGCTGGCTTGCGAAGCGCTCTCGGCGCTGGCCAGGGCCCGCTTCGAATTTTGATCGGCTCGCTCTTGTGCGTCTCTGGCCTGTCGGGCGTTGGTAAGCGCCTCGGCCGCTTTTTCATCGGCCACTTTTTTCTGGGCGATTGCGTCCGCGGCGAAATAAGTCGAAATGATCGTGCCCGATACCAGCGCCAAAACGATCGCCGCAGACAGGCTTGCGACCATCGGATTCCTGCGGCACCATCGCCAGGCGCGCTCGGCGCGCCGCACGGGCCGCGCCGCAATCGGCTTCCCCGAGAGGAAGCGTTGCAAATCGTCGGCCAGGGCCTGGGCACTTTGATACCGGCGCGACGGCTCCTTCGCCATGGCCTTCAGACAGATCGTTTCCAGATCGCGAGGAATGCGGTCGTTCAAGCTGTGCGGCGAACGGGGCTCGTCGTGCAGCACCTGGTGCAGCAGCATGCGCTGGTTGCCGCGAAACGGCAACTCCTCGGTGAGGAGCTCGTACAGGATTCCGCCCAGGCTGTACACGTCGCTGCGGCCATCGACGTGATGGCTCTGGCCCGAGGCCTGCTCCGGACTCATATATGCCGGTGTGCCAAGCACCTGCCCGTCGATGGTCATCGTGACTTCACCCGCGTCTCGCTTAGCCAGGCCAAAGTCCATGACGCGCGGCCGACCGTCCGGCGTGAGCATGATATTCGAGGGTTTGAGATCACGGTGCACGATGCCCTGGGCGTGCGCGTGGGCCAACGCCTCGCTTACTTGGGCTATGATCTTGGCGGACTCTCGAAAGCTCAGTTTTCGCCCGGTCAACACGTCGGTCAGCGTCATGCCTTCGACGTACTCGCACACGATGTAGGGAAACATTGCGCCGCGTCCGACTTCGAAAACCGGCACAATTCCCGGATGCTGCAGCTGAGCCGCATTGCGTGCCTCTCGCACGAAGCGGTCTTCGTCCTCTTTGGTTAACAGTTGGCCGCTGCGCGGGACCTTGACCGCGACGATGCGATCCAATTGCACGTCGCGGGCTCGATAAACGGTACCAAAGGCGCCGCGACCCACGGCTTCTAACAGCTCGAACTTGTCCAGCTTGGGCAGCTTATCTTGGCTCCACTCCCGCGTATGGTCGGGATTGAGCCGGAACGAACTGCCGCACGACAAGCAGAGCACCTCGCCGTCGGTCCAGTCCTCGTCACTCTCAACCGGACTGTGGCAGTGCGGACAGTGCACTTCGAGTGGCTCGCGGCGCCTCGGGTCATTATCCCTGGGCATGGTTGGCGTCCTAGAAAGCCTGATGCACCGAGAAGCACACGCCCCTTCAGGCAGGGGGATGAACGACTGATTATGAAGGCCAGGTCGCGGCTAGTCAAGGTTTTAGCGGCAACCCCATCATTTCCGATCGCGCATTGTCGGCGCCAATCAGCGGCGGTGGTGACTCTGAGTCATCATCCGATCGTGAGCGGAAGCAACCACCTGGTACGAATGACACCTGCTAACGGTCGTTTGTTGGCGGATCCACACGGACGCCGCAGCGGCTTGCCATGCTTGGTTGCGCACACGTCCTTTTTGCCCTCGTTCGCAAGAACCCATCCGTATTGTGACACTCCCGAAATAGGACCGATAGATGACGCATCTCGGCGCCTGCGTCAGAAACTCGACTACGCGTCCAGCCTTTTGGCCGCCGGCAAATTGGCCTGGAGCCAGACGTCGGCCAGCAACTCAGCCCATCGGGCGGAGTGGTTGGAAGCGCCGAAGCACATCTGCTAGGTAGCGGAACGGGTCGATGACATTCCAACTGGCCCAGGGGTCGGTCACGCGGTACTTGTTCGCGGCGATCCTCAACCGCATCACGCGGCTGGCGATGCAGCCGCCAGTCGTTGTTGGCCCGATGCCTGCGTAGGAGTGGCGTGGTGGACGAAAAAGGCTGGTCCTAGTGGGAAAGGTCGCGCGTTACGAGCGCCGCACGCCGGCAAAGTCGCTTGTCGGAGC
>JBGQKM010000129.1:0-15676 GCA_041499515.1 Planctomycetia bacterium
CAGTTCCACCGGCAGAGGCGCCCCGCCGCAGATGATTTCGGCCATGGACGACAGATCGTACTGGCCGGCGCAGGGATGGTGCAGGATCAAGGCCAGCATGGTCGGCACGGCGGCCATCGATGTGCAGCGGTGTTGCTGGATGTGTGCCATGAACCGCTCGGTATCGAACCAGCGGAGCTGCACGAGATGGGTCTTGTCGGCCAAATGATCGGGTGTGAGCAGCAGGTCGTTCATGATGGCCACGCCGAAAATGTGGGCAATCGGCATGGCGCTCAACACGATGCGGGGCCCTTGCCAGCTAGTGAGCACCGACGCGTCGGCAACGGCCTCGGCGCTGGCCAACAGGTTGGCGTGAGAGAGCAGTACGCCCTTGGGCCGGCCGGTCGTTCCCGATGAATACAGCATCACGGCCACGTCCGCGGGGTCGATCTTTGGCAGCGACGTCCGCGGCTCGTAGTCCAAGAGTGTATCGAGGCGGATTTCAGGCGGCGTGGCCTGCGGTGCGTCGGTTCCCCCCTGCACGAAGATGTGCCGCACGTGCCCCGGGCCCGCGACGGCCTCGCGCACAGTCGGCAGCCGCTCGACGTCGGTGATGACGCATTGCGCCAGGGTGTCGGCCAGCACGTAACGCAACTCGGCGGCCGCTGCCTGCGGCATGACAGGAATCGCCGTGGCGCCCGCGCGAAAGATGGCCTGGAACACTGGAAACACCAAGGCGTGATTCATCATCATGACCACGGCCCGACCGCCAGGGGCCAGCCCCAACTCGGCCAGCGCAGCGTGCAGCCGCCGGCCACGATCGAGCAATTGCCAGTTGGTGAATCGCTCGCCATCGATCTCCAGGCACAAGCGTTCTCCCAGCCGCTCGGCAGAGGCTTCAGCCAGTTCCACCAGATTGTTGATCGCCATTTTTCCCCCGATGTGACTGATGGCCACGGACTCGGCCCGCGTGCATCGAGCGGGACGAACCGCCTCGATGCGCGCGGCCGGAAGCCCGCGTGACCTAAAACCAAGATAACGAATTCAGCGGCGCATGCCGCGCAAAAAATGCGAAAAAACCATGCCTCCGACCGGGACGGGCGTTATATCGGCCGCAACTCAGGGTTCGTCGGTTTCCTGGGGCGCAAGCTGTGCCGTAAAGCGCTCGAACTCCTGCCGGCAGTCGTCGGCACTGACGAATTTTTTCCAGACTAACCGGGCGCGAAAACCATATTCTCGCTCGGCCTCGACCTTGTGAATCATGTACTGCCAATCGCAGGCCGGCCGCGGAAACTTGGGCACCTTGAATTTGAATAGGCTAAAGCGGATTTCATCTTGGGGGCTATAGGTCTTGTCGAACATCATGATCAACGTCATGCCGTGGGCAGCCTGAGCATAGTAGAACGGCCGGGTGAAACGGGGCCACTCGTAGCTCCACAGATTGAGTTTGAAATTGTGGTCCGCGTCGTATTCGACCGCCGGCGCGTCGACGAAACGATACGTGCCGCCGCCATTGTAATCCTTATGCCCGCTGGGCGCGTCGGCCGCAATCCAATGTTCGGTGTCATGGGGGCCGTCACGACCCAAAAAATTCAACGCAACGTTTTCGACGTCGTTCATGTAATTGGCAAAGAACAGCACGGCGTATCCGCGAGGGCCAAACTGCCGCGGATCGTGTGCACGGCAGCGGAAGTCGAGATCGATGTAATTCGGCTCGCCAAGCGTATAGGTCAGCGTGCTCGACATGCGCCACGGATCATCGCGTTCGTCGCGTATCAATCGCACGGCCGGGCGGCCCGTCGCTCGATGCAGGGCATATTTGTGATGCCTGGGGGCGAACTGGTTATCGTGCGAAGAGTGCCCGGCGATGATGTGCTCGAAATTCAATCCAGCCGAGGCGCCGGGCGAGTCGGGGTCGAACGCGTCGAAATCCGCGGCATCGCGACGATTGAACAGCGCATCGGCGCCGCTGAGCACGCGGGGCGATTGGCTGTTGTCGCGGAAAAGAACCCTCAGATCGCCGTGCTCGACGGTGGCCGTTTCGCAAACCTCCCAGGCCGCTTCGTCCGCCCGCACTGATGCAAGCGCAGCGGAAAGCCCAAAGATCAGGCAGGCTCGAACCGTCAAGGCAATACGCGAGTTCATGGTTCACCTCGGATCGTCGGCAGCAGCACGGCCCCGAATCAGGATAGCGAATCCGGCGGCGAATGCCGCGCGAAAAACCGGAACCTGCGGGGCCTGCGTGCTCGATCTGGGGGTTACATGAAGAGCTGGCGGAGATACGGGTTGAGGAATCGGCCCCGGGGATCGAGCCGGGTTCTGACCGCTTGAAACCGGTTCCACTGCGGATAGAGGTCGCAAAGCTCGCGGCTGGTCAGGCTGTGCAGTTTGCCCCAATGTGGGCGGCCGTGGTGGCGGCGGAAGATTCTTTCGGCGTCGTCGAAAAACGCCGCGTACGGCAATTCGGCCCCTTGATGGATCGAAATGGCCACCGTCGCGCGGCCCTGGGCCGGACTAATAAAAATTTCGTCCGCGGCCACCGTGCGGTATTCCACTGGCCAGGCCACCAGCGGGTGCTTGCGGCGCATCAACTCGCGCACTTCGAGAAAGCACTCCACGCCATGCTCGGCGGGGACCGAGTATTCCATCTCGTTAAAGCGGTTCTCGCGCACCGTGGGAAAAATCCGCCAACTCTCGTCAACGCGCTCGCGCTCGGCGCTCGAAAGACCGGCGGCGTCCGCGGGCGTTGCCGGCACATCGGGTCGCGGCGTGGATGGCCGGTCCGTTGGATTGAGCGTCTTGGTAAAAGCGACGTCGTCGGCCGGATACCAGAAGAACTCGAAATGCCGGTTCGCGCGGATCCGTTGGTCGAGGCTGGCCAGGCACGCGTCGAGCGGCTCGCGGCTGACCTGCTCGTGCAACCGGTAGCGTGGCAAGAGCTGCAACCGCACGGCCGTGATCACTCCCAGCGCGCCCAATGAAACCTGGGCGGCGCGGAATGTCTCGAGGTCGGCCTCGGCCGAGCAATCCAAAATGTCGCCGGCGGCCGTGACGATCCGCAGGCCCACGACTTGCGTGGAAATGCTGCCCAAGGTCGGTCCGGTGCCATGCGTGCCGGTGGAAACCGCGCCGGCGATGGCCTGCACGTCAACGTCGCCCTGGTTTTCCAGCGCCAGGCCCCGCTCGGCCAGAGGCCCGCCCAGGTCGTGGATTTTCGTGCCCGCGCGGATCCAGGCGAGTCGGGTGGCGGCGTCCACCGTTTCGATGCCCGCCAGGCGGTCGAGTGAGAGCAGCACGTCATCGCTGGAGCAAAGCGGCGTGAACGAATGGCCCGTGCCGATCACCCGCACCGCCTGAGCGTCGGCGGCCGCGCGCCGCACGATCGTGACGATCTCTGGTTCGCTTTCCGGCGCGAACACATGGCGCGGCTGACAAGTGACCGAGCCCGACCAGTTCGACCATTCGTGAGCCATTGCCGGAATCTCGCGACCTCTGACCCGCATGATTCAAGGCCTAATACTAGCCCGATGCGCCAGCGAGGGAATGACAACGCCTTACCCTCGCTGGCGGTTCGGGCTAGTGTCGCGTACGCAGCGACACGCATTTCAGGCCGGCCGGCCGCTTTAGCGGCTCCGCGCCAGCCCGATCACGGCCCACGCGCTGCCGGCGCCGGTGATGGGGACCAGGCTTTTTGATCCTTCGCCGCCGGGTTTGGTTGGCCGCGAGGTCATCGGCCACGAGCCGTCGTCGTGTTGCGAGTGGATCAGGAAGGCGTGAGCGCGCGCGACGGCAGGATCGTCGGGCTTGAACCCCGCTTCGGCCAGTGCGTAGAGCGCCTGGCCGGTCGCCCAGGCGTCGCTCGCCATCTCCTGCGTCTGGCTCCAGCCGCCGTCGACGTTTTGCCGCGATTTGATACGCTCGATCAGCGGCGCCCAAGCTTCGGCCGGGCGGCCCAATCGCCGCCAAATCACTAGACGCATCGCGATCGACTGTGGATCGTCATCGGTCTTGGTTGCTTCGAGCCACTGGACGCCCTTATCGCGTGCCGCCTTTGCCGATTCATCGCCGGTTGCGGCCGCCGGCATCAATGCCAAAACTGCCAGGGCCGTCATGCTCTCGTCGGAATTGCCGAAGAACGGCGGCCGGGTCTCGGGCCACGCGGCCCATGAGCCATTGTCGATCTGGTCTTCGATCATCGTCTTGACGAAGAGTTTCATGCCCGCCTGCGAGACGGGGTCCGGTTGCGGGTCGGCGGCCAGCGCCTGCGCGAAATACACAGCCTTGGTATTGAGCGCTTTGGGTATGCCGGCGGGCCTGGGCACGCCAGTTTTGCCTTCGCCCGACTCGGCGACCCATTTGGTCAACTCCACCAGGACCGGCTCGTCCACCGCCAAGCCGTGCTGTTTGGCTTCACGCATCGACCAAACGATAAGGCTCGCATGATGGCATGAGACGCACTTGTATTCGGTTTTCCAGGCCTGCGCGTCTTTGACCAGAAAGGCCAGTCCGCGATCGATCGTGGCACGCACGTCGGCAGGCTCGCCAGCGGGGCCATCGGCAAGGAGAATCCCCGACGAGGCAAACAAGCCGAGAGCCGCGATGAGGTACCGCATGTCGGAATCTCCGGACGCGCCAGTTTTGAAGATCGCAACGCCGCCATCGGAATCGATCAAACAGGTTTAGTCTAACCGGCCGTTCGAGGCCGTACAACGGTGTGATCTTCGCTGTACGACAACCCAGGCAGACCACTGGCCCGGTCGGCGTAATCAACGGACGCTTGCCTGGTCGGCGCCGAGACGATCGGGGTTGGTTTGGGTCGCGGCGGGCAGCAGGGATTGAGGGAACTCAACCATTCGCGAGCGCAAGTATTCGCCGAGACTTTTGGCCTGGGGGTCGAATCGAACGGACGAGGCCACGCCTTCGCCCAGCAGGCCGACGACGATGAAGTTCAAGGATTTCAAGTTCGGCAGTTCGTAGCGGCGGACTTCCAGGCCGGCGGCTTCTGGCACGAGTCGTTTGAACTCTTGGGCGGTGAGGAATGACTCGAGCCAGGCGTAACTCGCGTTGTCGCGCGCCCAGACGCCGACGTTTGCGTTGCCCCCTTTGTCGCCGGAGCGCGCTCCGAACAGCGTGCCCAAAGGCGCCGAGCGCGTTGCACCGTCCGGAATGCTCGGCAGCCGGCTTTTCTCCGGCAGCGGCGATTGGACGTCCACGCGAACGTCAGCGTGATCTGGCCCAGTGGGCGGAATCGGAATCCGCGTGCCGTCTTCCAAAACCACGACATGTTTTGGAACGTCGGCGGGAACCAGCGTGGGCCAATAGACGCCAAAGGGACTCGCGTCGGTCGGCGGGGTCGTGCAAAAAAAGCCGGGATAGCTGGCCAAGGCCATTTCG
Source organism: Planctomycetia bacterium (assembly GCA_041499515.1). Taxonomy (GTDB): domain Bacteria; phylum Planctomycetota; class Planctomycetia; order Pirellulales; family PALSA-1355; genus PALSA-1355. The sequence continues at coordinate 5,374 of JBGQKM010000129.1, forward strand.
ATGATGGCGCTGGAAAACGTGCGATCCACTTTCTTGGCGTCGTGGCTCTTGACGGTGACTTTCAAGAACGCCGAGGCTTCATGATTCGTCATGGCGTCGGGCTTGTCGGTGCGCGCCAGGTCGATATCGAACGCGTCAAACTGGCCCGCGTCCATCGCGCTTCGCAGAGTCCGCTCGACCAGCGCGGCCTTCTGCTGGATATCCAAACCGGTCAAGACGAACGTGGCCTGGTTGCAGTAGCCGCCGAGATAGTTCAAACAGACTTTGACCGACGAGGGCGCGGGTTCGCCGCGAACGCCGGAGATACCCACGCGATCGGGACCCAGTTGCTCCAGTTGGATCGTGTCGAAGCGGGCTACTACGTCCGGATTGATGTAGGCCGGCTTGTCGATTTCGTAGAGCAACTGGGCCGTAACCGTCCCGACCGAAACCAGCCCACCGGTTCCCGCATGTTTGGTGATGACGCTGGACCCGTCGTCGTGCAGCTCGGCGATCGGAAAGCCCGGATGCTCCAACCCCGGCACCTCCGCGAAGAACGCGTAGTTGCCCCCGGTACATTGGGCGCCACATTCGACCACGTGCCCGGCCACGACCGCGCCGGCCAGGCGGTTCCAATCGTGCGGTTTCCAGCCGAAATGCCAGGCCGCCGGTCCCACGACGACCGACGCGTCGGTGACGCGCGGACAAACGACGATCTGGGCCCCCTGTTTGAGCGCCTCGACAATGCCCCAAGCGCCCAGATAGGCATTGGCGCTCAACGGCGTCGCGCGCAGCTCGCGCAACGGCTGACCGGTGTCGAGATGTTTCAGCTCGTGGCCCGCTTGCCCAAGCGATGCGAGCTGCGGCATCAAGTCATCGCCATCGACGTAAAGGACTTTGGCCTTCAGGCCAAGTCGATCGCAGAGCGTGCGCAGTTCGGAGGTTAACGCGGCCGGGTTGAGGCCTCCGGCGTTGGTGACGATCTTGATGCCGCGGTCGAGGGCCTCGCCCAGGACGTCTTCCATCTGTCGCAAGAACGTGACCGCGTATCCCCGCGAGGCGTCCTTTTGCCGGGCCTTCCAAAGGATCATCATGGTCAGTTCGGCCAGATAGTCGCCGGTCAAAAAGTCGATCGGCCCGCCGCAAACCATCTCTCGGGCTGCCGACAGGCGGTCGCCGTAGAAGCCGGAGCAATTCGCGATTCTTAGCGGTTCGGACATGAGAGTGCTTTTTGTGACTTGCTAAGCCGCAAGCGGTAATCTGGCGCCGCACCAGGTGCGTTGTCGTTACGAAAACTCTTCGATCACCGCCAGCACGGCGCCGCGGTCGACGTGGGTGCCGGCCTCGACGCGGATTTCGGCGATGCGGCCCGAGAGGGGCGCGGAAATCCAATGAAAGACTTTCATTGAGTCGATGACCAACACCACGTCGCCGGCTGAAACGGCGTCACCTATTTTTACCTTCACCTCATTCACCACGCCAGGCAGCGGAGCCACGAGCGAACCGGCCGCGGCCTCTTCCCGCGGGATGGGAAAACGCGGAACTTCCACCAGGACCGACGCGCCGAGCGGGCTGTCGACGTAAAACGTGTCGCCGTGGCGGTGGACGTCGTAGGTTCGCTGGATGCCGGCGATCTGCATGCGGATCTGGTGGGGCGAGGCGAATTCGCAGCGCACGTCCGGTTGCTCTTCGCCGTCGATTCGCAGATGCAAACCGTCGCGCTGGAAGCGGTATTCGACGGCGATCTGGCCACCATCGCCCTGGAAACGCGTTTGCTGAAATTGCGAGGGATTGTTTCGCCAGCCAGAAGGCGACTTGGAAAGCACTTGGGCCTCGCGCCGTCGCTGGAATTGCGAAGCCAGGGCCGCGGCCGCCGCGTGCAATCGCTCGGCCGAGTCGCCACCCAACGGCGCCGCGAGCGTGGCCGGGTCGTGACGATGAAGAAAAAGGGTGTCGGTCTGACCGCGCAGGAAGTCGGGATGTTCGAGCGTGTGCACCAGCAGCTCGCGATTGGTGCGCAGTCCGTGAATGTGTGCGCGCGCCAATGCATGGCTCAGACGCCGGGCCGCCTCGGCTCGAGTGGGCGCGTGCACGATGACCTTCGCCAGCAGTGGGTCGTAGTACGGTGAGATCATCCCGGTGTCGCCGACGGCGGACTCGACGCGGATGCCCGCGGCGGCCGGAATGCGAAAGCGGTGCAACCTGCCCGCGGAAGGCAGGTAATCGTGGCGAGGGTCTTCGGCGTAGAGTCGGGCTTCGATGGCATGGCCGTGCATCGTGGCGGCAATAACTTCCGGCGGCAGCGGCTCGCCCGCGGTGACCAGGATTTGCAACCGCACGAGATCGAGTCCGGTGACGCACTCGGTGACCGGATGCTCGACCTGCAGACGGGTGTTGACTTCGAGGAAGTAGAATTTGCCGTCGGGGGTGAGCAAGAACTCGACCGTGCCGGCGTTGACGTAGCCGATCGCCTTGGCGGCACGCAGGGCAGCGGCGGTCATCGCGTGGCGCAAAGCGTCGTCGAGCGCCGGCGAGGGGGATTCTTCGATGATCTTTTGATGGCGGCGCTGGATCGAACATTCGCGTTCAAACAGATGCACGACGTTGCCGTGCGTGTCGCCGAATATCTGAATCTCGATGTGCCGGGCCGATTCGATGTAGGGCTCGACAAACAGGGCCGCGTCGCCGAAGGCGTTTTGCGATTCGTGGCGCGCCGTCTCGAGGAGCGAGGCGAACTCGGCCGCCTGGCGCACGACGCGCATGCCGCGTCCACCGCCGCCGGCGGAGGCCTTGATGAGCAGAGGCCAGGCGAGCGACTTCGCCTGGCGCAGGACCTCGTCGGCCGCTTGTTCGCCGACTTCGACGCTGGGCAGCAGGGGCACGTCGGCGGCGACCATCCGCCGTTTGGCTTCGATCTTCGAGCCCATCGCGCCGATCACCTCTGCCGAGGGCCCGATGAGCGCGATGCCTGATTGTTGGCAAGCGCGGGCAAACGCCGCGTTTTCGGCAAGAAATCCGTAACCGGGATGAATGGCATCGCTAGCGGTCTGGCGGGCCGCGTCGACGATCGCGTCGATGCGCAGATACGATTCCGACGCTTGAATGCCGCCGAGCGGCACGACTTCGTCCGCCTCCTGAACAAAAAGTGCGTCGCGATCCGGCTCGGAGCAGACCGCCACGGTCGCGATGCCCATCTCGCGGCAGGTGCGCATGATCCGCCGCGCGATCTCGCCGCGATTGGCAATCAGAATCTTGTTGATCGACTTGGCGGTCATGTCCGACCCATTACATTCGAAAAACGCCGAATGCGTGCGTGCCTTTCACTTCGGCGGAATGCGCCGCGGACAGGGCGATACTCAAAACGGTCCGCGTATCGCGCGGATCGATGATGCCGTCGTCGAAGACATGGCCGCTGGTAAAGGTGGCCAGCGATTCACTCTCGATCTGGTCTTCCACCGCCTTGCGCAACACGGCGTCCTGCTCTTCATCGAAGGGTTTTCCCGCAGCCTGGGCCGCGGCCCGCCTGACGATGGACATCACGCCGGCCAATTGTTGCGGGCCCATGACCGCGGTCTTGCTGTTGGGCCAGATGAAAACGAACCTGGGTTGATACGCATAGCCGCACATGCCGTAGTTCCCGGCGCCGTAGGATCCGCCGATCTGCAGGGTGATGTGCGGCACGGTGCTGTTGGAAACCGCGTTGATCATCTGCGCCCCATGCTTGATGATGCCGGCCTGCTCGTACTGTTTGCCGACCATGTAGCCGGTCACGTTCTGAATGAAGACCAGCGGGACCGGATGCTGGTTGGCGAGCTGAATGAATTGCGTCGCTTTTTGCGCTTCGCCCGAGAACAGCACGCCCTGGGCGTTGGCCAGGATGCCGATCTCGAAGCCCATCAGCGATGCCCAACCGGTGATCAGATTGGCGCCGTATGCCGGTTTGAACTCGTGAAAACGCGAGCCGTCAATGATGCGGGCAATGATCTCGCGCATGTCCACCGGCATCTTCAAGTCGGCCGGAGCCAGACCCAGCAGGCTCTCGGCATCGTACAGCGGCTCCTCGACGACTTCGGACGGATGAGGCCCGAGTTTTTTCCAATTCAAGTTGGCGACGATTTCGCGTCCGATCCGCAGGGCATCCAACTCGTCGGCGGCCAGGTAGTCCGAGAGGCCCGAGATCTTGGAGTGCATTTCGGCGCCGCCCAGCTCCTCGTCGTCGGATTCCTCGCCGGTGGCCATTTTCACCAGCGGCGGCCCGCCGAGGAACACTTTAGCGCGCCCCTTGACGAAGACGGTGTAATCGCACATCGCCGGCGTGTAGGCTCCGCCAGCCGTCGAATTGCCAAACACCAAGGAAATCGTGGGGATTCCCTGGGCCGACAACTGCGTCAAGCGGCGGAACGAACCGCCGCCCGGCAGAAAGATTTCGGATTGCCGCGGCAAGTCGGCGCCGCCCGACTCGGTCAACGTAATGTAGGGCAAGCGATTCTGTTTACAGATATCGAAGCCGCGCAGGGACTTCCGCATGGTGTACGGATTGACCGCGCCGCCCCGAACCGTGGGGTCGTTGCCGTTGATATAGCATTCCACGCCCGAGACCACGCCAATGCCCGAGACGGTTGACGCGCCGACTTCATACTCGGTTCCGGCGGCGGCGATCGGCGAGAGCTCGAGAAACGGGGCATCGCGGTCGACCAACAGCTCGATGCGCTGGCGGACCAGCAGTTTTCCGCGCTGATGATGGCGCGCGCTGGATTTTTCTCCGCCGCCGGCGCGAGCCGCGGAGAGCAGTTTGTCCAATGCTTCCAATTGCCCGAGGACCGCTTCACGGTTCCTTTGGAAGGGGGCCGATTTCGTGTCGAGCCTCGAAGGGAGAATCTGTCGCCGCACCGCCGATGATCTCCTTGGAGTTGGTTAGTGGTTAGTGAGTAGTGGTTAGTGGTTGGTGGACGACAAAGAGGCGTGGCGTCTCCATCAAGTAACCACTGACCACTAATCACTAACCACTACTTCCCTGTCACCGCGGTGGGGCAATTCCCTCGAACTTGGCGATGATGCCCAGCATCACCTCGTCGGCGCCGGCGCCGATCGACAGCAAGCGAGAATCGCGAAAATAACGAGCCATCGGGTACTCTTCCATGTACCCCATGCCCCCGTGGAATTGCAGGCAGGTGTCGGCCACTTGCCGCACCAGCCGCCCGGCCTTCAGCTTGGCCATCGATGCTTCCCGCGTGTAATCCTGGCCACGGTCCATGATGCGGCCGCAGTGGTAACACATCTGGCGGAGAAATTCGACTTCCGAAAGCAGTTCGGTGAGCTTGAAATAGATCCACTGGTTTTCGATGAGCGGTTTGCCAAACGTGCTGCGCCCGCGGCAATATTCGATCGTCATCTTGATGATCTTTTCGGCGCCGGCCGCCGCGCCCAGACCGCTGATGAGCCGTTCGTTCTGGAACTGCTGCATCTGATAGACGAAGCCCTGGCCTTCCTCGCCGATGCGGTTGGTCACCGGCACGCGTACGTTGTCGAACACCAGTTCGGCCGTATCGCTGGCCCAGTTGCCCAGCTTTTTCAACTTCTTGCTCACCGCGAAGCCTGGCGTATCGGTTGGCACGACGATCAGCGACATCCCCTTGTAGGTGGTTCCCGGCGTCGTTCGCACCAGAAGACAAAGCCAATCGGCCTGCGCGCCGTTGGTGATGAACATCTTGCTGCCATTGATCACGTAGTGATCGCCGTCGCGTTCGGCCTTGGTGCGGATCGATGCCACGTCCGACCCGGCACCGGCTTCGGTGACGGCAATGGAACAGACGGCGTCGCCGCGGATTGCCGGCTCGAGGTACTTCTTCTTGAGCTCATGCGACCCATATTGGTTGAGCGCCGGGGTGGCCATATCGGACTGCACGCCCAAGGCCATCGGGATCGCGCCGCAGTTGACGCGCGCCAGCTCCTCGGCCAAGGCCATGTTGTACCAATAGTCCGCGCCGATTCCGCCGTACTCTTCCGGGTAAGAGAGTCCCAAGAGCCCGAGGTCTCCGGCCTTCTTGAAAACCTCGTGGGCGGGAAACGATTCGGCTTCTTCCCAGGCGTCGACGTAGGGATTGATTTCCTGATCGATGAATCGGCGGACCGTTTCGCGAAAGAGCTGATGGGCTTTCGTGAACCCCGTGCCAGGAATCGTTCCTTTGGTATCCGTTTCGAGCAACTCAGTGACCATCGCGTTGACTCCTGGAAACGCCGAACAACGAGCGGAGATTAACGACCAACTGACAAGACCGAACCGCGCCGGCGGCAAGCCGAGCATCAGGGGCGCTGTCGGCCTGACGCCACACTGTCCGATCGATCTTGTCCGGTCGCTTTCAGGAGATTCTATCTGAGTTCATTTCGAGATGCCAGACTCGCGCCATCGTGGGTCTTTTCAGCCGCGTCGAAGTATCCTAGGATCGTGTCGAGCCGATGAAATGAGGCCTTTTTCGGTCGGCAGCGATGCGTTTCGCGGCGAGCGTATGATCGAACGACCCTTTGAGGAGGACGAACCGTGAGTGGATTCGAGATGATCGACGTTTCGGTCGAACCACGGGGAGTGGCGCGGCTGACGCTCAATCGGCCCGAGGCAAAAAACGCCATGTCGCAGCCACTGATGCGCGAGCTGCGTGCGGCCGCCAGGCGGCTTGCCGAGGATAGTTCGGTGCGGGTGATCGTACTGACTGGAGCTGGCGACGTGTTCAGCGCCGGCGGGGACCTGAAGGGGATGACCCAGCAGGCCGGCAATACGCGCGCAGGCCGCATCGCCGACGCCACCGAGTTCGCGACGATCCTATCGGAGCTCAACGTCCTGGCCAAACCGCTGATCGGGCGGATCAACGGTTCGGCGTTTGGTGGGGGCCTGGGTTTGATATCGATCTGCGACATGGCGATGGGCCTGGCCGGCGCGACGTTTCGCCTGAGCGAAGTCACCCTCGGCCTGATCCCGGCGACGATTTCGCCATTCGTCGTGGCCAAGATCGGCGTGCCCAACGCGCGGCGCATCATGCTCAACGCCTGCAAGCTCGACGGCAACGGCGCGGCGCGGCTGGGGCTGTTGGACGAGGTGGTCGCGACCGTCGAAGAGTTGGATCAGGTGGTCGAGCGCGAGGTTGCCGCGGCGCTGCAATGTGCGCCGAGTGCCGCGGCTGGTGCCAAGGAGTTGATCCGCTTCGTCAGCACCCATCGCGCCGAGGAGAACCTGGCTTACACGGCAAAGGCCCTGGCCGACTGTTGGGAGTCGGCCGAGCTTCGCGAGGGCATCGACGCATTCCTCCACAAGCGTAAGCCCAACTGGCAGGCGTGAGCGAAGCCGGCTGTTGACCCGCGAGGGGGCGTTGGCTCTTCGCTCCGGCGCTTTGTCAGGCCGTCGGGCCGGAAAACACGCGTTTGATCTTGCTGCCAAGAAATGCGCCCGCCAGGACCGGAAAACTGATAAACGCCAAGATCGCAAACTCAAATGGAAAAAGGTTGTGGTCCGTGGGGTCGACGGTCCAATCGCCGATGATGTTGACGGTGTTCAATAACGGCGGAAGCGAAACCGCCAGGCAGGCCAACAGCAGCCAACGCCGGGGCTGTGCGGTTCCCAATGCCAGGCCCAGCACGAAGAACGAGGACATCGTCGGCACAAATTGGAGATTGGCGAAGACGACTGCAAACCAGCGAATCAGCGGATGCCCGTAGGCCGGATGCTCGTTCGGGCCCGCAAGGAGGTACGCAGGCAGCACAACACAGCCGAGCCCGGCGAGGGCTGCCACGAGGGCCCGCACTGGGCCCAAATCCGAGGGCGTGCTTGGCGGCGGAAGTGGCGGCGGCGCATCCATAAGCCGTTACGTTCCAAATTGGCTGAGCCGAGACCCGATTCGGGCTCGGAATCGCCCCGATTGTAACAACATCTTCGGCACAACATAGTCGGCGCATCAAAAAGGGCCGCCGTTTCTGGCCGCCCTTTCGTGCGGAAGACGCATGCTTGATTGTCAGGGAATTATTTCATCTTGCGACGACGGCGGAGGCAGGCGAGCAAGCCGACGCCTGCGAAACCCAGTAGGACAATCGAAGAAGGCTCGGGAACGATCTGCGCCTGCCCAGTCAACACCGCGATGTCGCCGCCGCCGGAAAGCGTGAATCCTAGAGTGATCGACATGTTCGTCCAAGCGCCGATTGGCCCGGGCTGCGGACCCGCGGTGTAAACGCCGTACAGATAGACGGCAGGGGGTGCGGGGCCATGGGCATTCGCTGGGCCGACGTCGACGCCCATGTTGGTCAAGGGAGCCGTCAAGTCGGCCAATTGTACGTTCGGCCCGAGGCTCGGCGCGATGGAAACGCCATCGCCGTTCACGTCCTGCAAGGCACCCCCGATTGACGCACTCACGGTGTTCGGCGTGGCTGGAAACGCGATCGGCATCGAGAAAAAGAAGCCGAACGTGCTCGGCGCTCCGATATCCTGCACCGAGATTCCGTAGTTGATTTGCGGATCGGGATCGAGCTGGCCGTTGATGGTGGCCATGAATTCACTACTGGAAAGCGTGACGCCCGAAAATTCGTGCGACGTGCTGTCCAACGTTCCCACGCCCCAGTGCCCGGTGCTATCATCGAATGCCAAAGGAATCGGGAAATTATCGCCGCCCACTGTCATCCCGGCTTGGGCAGTTACGATCGTGACAGCCTGGCTCGAAGCGGGAGCCAGTAGAATCGCCAAGGCGCTTATCGCGCAGGCGATAAGAAGTCGGTTTCGACATGATTGCATTAGCGGCTCCCCATGAATCGTTTGCTGATTGCTCATCGCGGCAAAGGGCTCGCGTATTGGTGCCTATTCAAAGGCTTAGAATACACACGATTCGCCGTTTTGCAAGAGATTCTACAGTTTTTCCTGAAAAATTTAATTCCCGCTCGGAGCTGCTTACTGCTCCGCTGCAACCGGGGGGGAAGTCCGCGATCCGGGCGCGTGGCTGAGGGATCAGCGTAAACCCCCATTTGGCTCGCACTTCCGTGCCACCGAAGCCGGGCCCGAGGGGCTACCTTGGCCGCGAAGGATGGTTTAACGATTGCGTCGTCGGCGGAGTGTCGGCACGGCCAGCCCAACCGAGGCGAGACATGCCAGGACCATCGCGCTGGGCTCAGGCACTGTGAGGACGTCCGAGAGCGCATAGAAGGGTTCAAGGTAGTCCTTTTGGATGCGGTCGTAGGCGATCCAATTCTGGTCAGAGAAAAAGGCGCTACCCAGGCCGGAGCGGACGTCGATAGTGTTACCCAGTTCGAGGGAGTTACGGGGAAGGCCAGCCGTGGTGGAACCAGTGTAGACAAACGACGCAAAGTAATCGAAAGACCCGGTCTGATCATAGTCGATCGGGTTGAGAAGAAGGCCATCCCAGAGATCGGCATTGCTTGTTGCGATGATCGTATTCTGCAGGGTGTAAATGGGGACGCCTAGTGAGATGCCGGGATTGGTTCCGGTATTGTCCCTGGCAGCGACGGATGGGGTACTACCGATGGCTTTCCAGGTCGTCCCCAACGCTGCGAGTTCGGGGACGGAGTTCGCTGCGGCGGTCACGAAAGCGTTATAGTCCGCAATGTTGGACGATGTGGCGTCCCTTGTCGTGCTGGTCACGAAAACAAGTCGGTATTGATCGTCTGCATCTAAGCCCGCCGGAACCGTGATGGGTGTGGCTGAAGCGGCCAGCGGCGCGACAACGAAAGTCGCACAGAAAAAAGCAGCGAAGCGATGGATGCTTTTCATGAGCGGTCTCCGATCTTAGGACGTCCGACCTGAAATCTTCATCGAGCGATTGTCCGGTCCCGAAATCAAATCCGCGGTTCTCGACTTGTAGTCAGCCTGGAATTGACCGCCTGGTCCGACTTGAGGCCACGCTACTTGGGTCAGGGGCTCGCTTAAGTACTCTTGTCGTTTTTGCGGTTTTTTGGCCAACAAACGCCCTTGGGCCGGCTGCAACGGCCCCTACTTAAGAAGATGTGGAAAAGGCGCGTACCACGGCCAATTTTGTTTGCGATTGGCGGCCGAGGCAGCATCATATCGGCACGCGCACCGGCCGACTGGAAATATACCGGGCGCAAAAACAAAGCCGTCATCCACTTAGGATAACGGCTTTTGTCAAAGCGGAGGGCACGGGACTCGAACCCGCAACCGGTTACCCGGCACGACATTTCCAGTGTCGCCGCTAGCCATTCGCTTACCCTCCGAAAGCGCAAAACGGCAGCCACGGCCGAATTGTGCAACATCGAGATTCTAGCCCCCTTTGCCGCGGTTGGCTAGCGAAAGCCCCTTCCCAAAAGCCGTTGGGCG
>JBGQKM010000130.1:0-15614 GCA_041499515.1 Planctomycetia bacterium
CGTCCGTGTGCGGCAGCAGGACGCATAGTTCCTCGCCGCCGTAGCGGCAGACGTAGTCGTTGGCGCGGCAGCTGGTGTGCAGCAGATCGGCCACGGTTTTGATCACCAGATCGCCGGCCTGGTGTCCCAAGGTGTCGTTGACACGTTTGAACTAGTCGAGATCCAACATCGCGCAAGCCAACGGAAACTCGTGCCGTACTGACCGATTCCATTCCAGCTGCAAGTGGCCGTGAAATGCACGGCGATTGAGCAACCCCGTCAACATGTCGGTTCGCGAGACGCTCCATCGCTCGGTAAGCGCCATGGCGCACTGGCGTACTTCGATGTTATCGAACGGTTTCTTGAGGATCAGGAAGCGGTCGTTGCGACCCAATTGCGTGACCATGTCTTCCCAGGAATAATCCGAGTAGGCCGAACAAATCACGATCAGGATTTCCGGATCGACTTCCCAGATCCGGCGCACCGTTTCGATGCCGTCCCAGCCCGGGGGCATGCGAATGTCGACGAACGCCACCGAGTACGGGTGGCCCTCCTCGATGGCTCGCTGCACGAGTTCGAAGCCGTCTTGCCCTTGCAAGGCCGAAGACAGCTCGAACCCCTCCCAATCGACGAACATCGTCGGATCATCGCCGAACAGGTCCGCGGCCGCCTTATTCACGGCCGTGTTTGACGTCCCCTGCTTGCCGAGGATCTTTTGATAATCCCGGTGGATGTCTTCTTGGTCGTCAATCAGCAGGATTCGGAAGGGTTTGTTCTGGCTCATACAGGCACTTCCACGGGTTCGAATGGTAGTTCGAGAATAAACGCGGCGCCTTTTCCGGGTCCGTCGCTACGCGCAACGAGGGAGCCTCCCAATTCGTTGGCGGCATTGGCGCAACTGTGCAAACCGAATCCGTGGCCCGTCTTCTTGGTGGTGAAGCCGTGCGAAAAAATTCGAGTCAAGTTTTCTTGCGGAATGCCCATCCCGTTATCGATGACGTGGATTTCCAAGGCGCTGTTTCCATTGAGCTTGGTGCGCAAGGTCAGCTTGCGGTCGGTCGGGTTCGACGAGTCGATGAATGCGTCCTTCGCGTTATTGACCAGGTTGACCAGGATTTGCAGCACCTTTTGCTTGTCGAGCCGGACCTTGGGAATCGGTTCGTATTCCCTGGTGACTTTGACCTTGTGGCGATCGAACGAAGCCGAGTTGAGCTTCATGGCGTCGTCGAGCGTGGTCGCGATGTCGACCGTTTCCACGACGCCCGATACGCCGGCATACGACTGCTGTGTCGAAACGATGGTCTTGACGTGGTTGACCTTCGTGGTGAGCAGTTCGAGTTCCCTGAGGACGTCCACCTTCTCGTCGGCCAGGTGGATCGCCAGCAAGCTCAAGAAGCTGGTCAACTGTTTTCCCTTAGGGTCGGTGGTGATGAACTCGCCGAGATCTTCCGCGTGCTGTTCCATCAACTGGACCGCGCGGCCAAAGTCGGCCACTTTCGATTGCCGGATGCGGTCGGAGGCCAGGGTCGCCGAAACGTTGATGCTATTGAGCACGTTGCCGACATTGTGCAATACCCCGGTGGCGATTTGGGCCATTCCCGCGCGGCGTGCGGAAACCAAAAGTTCTTGATGGACCTGCTCGAGTTCTTGCTCGGCCCTCAGGCGTTCGGAGATTTCACAACTGAGGTCCTGATTGGCGCGAGAAAGTTGTTCCGTGCGCTGTTGGATTCTGACTTCCAACTCGTCGTGAGCCTGTTGAATCGCCGCCTCGCCTTGCTGAATCTGGTCGAGCATGGCGTTGAATTGATCATAGAGCGCGCCCAGCTCGTCGTTGGCGGTTTTCGTCACGCGAATGCTATAGTCGTGTTCGAGCGAGATCCGCTCGGCGGCCTCGGCCAACTTGAGGATCGGCACCGAGATCACGCGCTGCAAACGCGATGACAAGAGGAGCGACGTCCCCAGCGCTACGGCCATCACCACCACGACGATGTTGACGTACCGCAAAGTCTGTTCGTGGAGTTCCTCCATGTTAGCGTGCAGGTAGATCGTGCCGATCGGCTGATCGTTGTATTCAATCCTGCGCGATACGTCCAAGTCGCCACGATCGGTGAATTCATACCCAGCCTTCGCGGGCGTTGGCGGAGCCGTCGCCTCGAAATCGTCGCGTCGATAGGTGGCAAAGGCGCGCCCCGTCGCGTCGTAGATGCAGGCGAACTCGACGGCGGGCTGTTTTTTCAACGACATCAGCAATTCGCTGGCCGTGTTCGGGTCCTGGAAATTCAAAGCCGCGGTGCTGTTCGATCCCAGCACTTCGGCCAAAGTCGTCATTTGCTTGACCATCGACGTGCGAATTACGTGCACGTCGTTGGCCACGAACGCAAACGAAGAAAGCAACAACGCCACGCTGCCCGCCAGAAGCACAAGCAGCGTAAGTTTCGTGTTGATTGCCAGATCTTTATATGATTTCATGAGCCTGCGTCGTCCTAGCGACTTACCGCCTCTTGCTGCACGATTTTGGCCAACGCCAATAATTTGGAACTGATCTTCAGTTGCTGCTGCCTGGCGGCCTCAAGGTTGATCTCGAATCGGATCTTATTCGCCTCGACAAAGAAATTCACGCTGCCGCCCAGCCCGGCGAAGCCCTTGGTTTCGCCCACGACCAGCACGGGTTGGTTTCGCATTCTTTCCAGGGCGCTGCGTTGGACTTGCGGTTGGACGTCGCGACCGATGAACAGGATGTGGCACGGCTTGATCGAGTCGGCCGAGGCAAAGCGCTCGACGGAGATCTTTCGGCCATTGATTTTCTTGGTGTTCGAGATCTCTCGCAGCGTGTCATCCAACGGGGCGGACCCCAACACGCCAATCACGAAGGGGTCCTCCCCACGAGAAAAGGCCTCGACGGGCCATTCGACATAACCGCCAAAGTTGTAGAGAAACAGGGCCTTTAGCGGGTACTCGCGATTGATTACCGCTTCTTCTTCCGCCTGTTGGCCCAGCGCTGCCCGCGCCCCCCCAAAAACCAAACAACAGGCCAGCAAACACAGCCCCAGGCAGTAACGCCTCGGGCCCGAGCAGATTACCCACGCGTTGGCATGAATCCTGGACACGTTGATTCTCAGCCCTAGACGCGAAGCCCGCGGACGGTTCCACCCCCTGCCACATCCGTTCATTTCGGGCGCAGCGGCGACGATGGCCGGCGACAAACACCCCACCGTGCTCTCTTGCCAGTCCAGTGCATTGACAACCTGCGTCAACGCGGACACCACGACGTCCTGCTTGACGAGGTCGTCGAGCTTCATGTCGGGGCTCAGGCCGCCGGCAGTGCCCGCCGCGACTGCATTCCGGTCGTCCACCGTGGCAGTCTGCGCCCGCGCGGCGATCACGGACGTCATGGCTGCCGCCAAGAACGTCCAGTAAACACCACGGGCAAACGGCTGCGTGCGCATTCAAGCTTCTTTCAGATCCAAATTTCCGAGGGCTCGTTTGCTTCGTTGATTACGACTAATAGGTCCAGGACATCATCCCGTAGTAGCCGCGTCGCACCTGCGTGGACACGAGCCCCAATTCATAATCCTTGTATTCCAGATGGTGATTATGCAGTAGGTTCTGGCCGACCAGGCTGAATTCGAGATGCTTGCTCGCCCGCCAGGCCATCCGCGTGTCCATTTCGATATAGTTTGGCACGTTGAGCCCGGTGATCCTGTCGACATAGCGCCCGATCAGGTCAAATTGAACGTTGTCGGCCAAATCCCACGAGGAGCGCACGTAGACCTGGTTGTGAGGGCTGTTCAGGTTATAGACGTCGATAAAAAAGCTGTCGCTTCCTATGGCATGGTTTTCGAACACGCTGTAGGAACCGAACAACTTCCAGCGCTCTCTGAGCTGCCAGGTCGCCGAAAGCTCGACGCCATAACTGACACTCCGGATGTTGTTGGCCAGAGGTACTGGTATCAGGACGATGGGAATGGGTGGGACGAACTGCAGCGCCCCGGGCGTTCCCAGCCCTTCGAGCTTGTGGTAGTCGTTCGCGTAGGCGGCGATGTCCCACGAAAAGTCGTCGGTCGCCTGGGCCCGATAGCCGATCTCATAAGCGATCAGATTCTCGGCTTGGAAATTGGGATTTCCCTGGAAGTTGTAGAACGCCCCCGGGAAGGGGCCGCTGGTCCGCAATTGGATGTCGGTGTCGAAGCGCGTTGGATTGCGCACGGCTCGCGAAACGGCGATCCAAGCCGATTCTCGCGTGCTAGGCAGATACAGAAGCCGTGCCGTTGGCTCGACCTGGAAATTGCCGAACGTGTTTTGTTCCAGCCGCGTGCCCAGCGTGAAATACAGCCGATCCTCCTCCAAGGTCATCGTGTCCTGGACGAACACACTAGCCCATTGCGTGGCAAAGTTCTGGGGGATCAACATCAACGAGAAGCCACCTTGTTCGAAATCCTGGCTGCGGCGATAGTTGGCTCCGGCGACAAATTTGTGGAATTCGGCCGGGCTGAAGCGGTATTGAAAATCAACGTCGTAGGTATCGCGATTCTCGGCCCAGGCCGACAAGTTGCGCTGCGTCCGATCGTAGTAGGATTGGAATTGCCAACCCGTCTCTTCGTCGATATCGCGACTCCAGCGGAACAACGTGTTCCCCCCGGCAACGTGCACCTGGTCGTTGACGGTTACTCCGAATGGCGGCACCGGAATCGTATTGTCAAACCGGTCTCCATCGTAGCCGTTGTAGATGTCGCCCTGGAACGTGACGGTGTCGTCCTTGCTCGGGGTCCAATCCATGCGGAAGCCGCCGCGCTGTTGTCGCCAGGCATCGTCGACGCCGCTCGTGCTCCAGCCGCTGTTGCGATCGAACTGTTGACCGTAGGCTCGCCAGGTGAGGTCTTCGGCCGCCCGGCCGCCGTAACGCGCCGTATTGAAATCACGCTCTTGGGTGCCGCCACCGGATTGGATCAGCGCGCCCTGTGTATCACTCGATTTCTTGGTGATGATATTGATCACGCCGTTGACCGCGTTGGAGCCCCAGGCCGTGGTGCCCGGACCACGGATGACTTCGATGCGCTCGACGTCGGCCAGCACGACGTCTTGGACGTCCCAATAGACGCCGCCGAAGGTCGGGGTATACACGACGCGACGGTCAATTTGCACCAATAGCTTGTTGGCAAACCGGCCCTGGAACCCTCGCGCGCTGATCGCCCACGTGCTCGAGTTGATCTTGGCCACCTCGATTCCAGGCGCCATGCGCAGCGCTTCGGGAATGCTTCGAGCGCCGCTGCGCTTGATCATGTCTTGGGTGATGACGAATACGGCGGCCGGCGAACGCCCCACCGTGCTCTCGGTCCGGTTGACCGTGTTGACGACTTGCGTCATCGCGGGAATGACGACATCCTGCTTCACCAGGTCGTCGAGCTTCATGTCGGGGTTCAGGCCGCTGGCCGCCCCCGTCGTGGCCGAAGGCGGCTCGCCCACCGCGGCGTCCTGAGCCGACGCCACCGCCAGAGGCGTCATGGTCAACGCCAATGCGATCCTGCAAATGCCTCTGGCAAATGGCTTCGTGTGCATCGGGGCTTCCCTACCCAAATCCTGATCTCGTCGACGGCCGGCACGCACGCCACAAGCCCCTCCGTCGTCTCCCTGACCCAACTCCAGCCGCCGCAAGGCCGGACGTCAACCCGGCGGAAACGACTGCGGACAGCCCTATCCGCATTGCGTCGGCGGAAGCCGCCGGCACTCTACCGTTTCGCCTGGCTGACGTGTGTAATTTGCTTTTGAACCTCGACGACCAGGCTATACCGGGTCGCTGTCAGATATCGGGATGTGCTCAATCTGCACTTGAATCCTGCTTTTCCAGTCGCGACAAGTTACCACAGCAAGCCTGCGGCGTAGATTAAAACGCCTGCGAAACGCCTGATGCCGACGCGTAGCCGTGTGGTTTAATCCGCATGTGCGCTGTCCGGAAGATCGGCAAGAAAACGCGATCGTGCCAATCGGACAAAGTGTGATGAAGTCGCGCACTGGTGACAGGCAGGAGAAGCCGAATCGCGTAATGAATCCTGTCCGCAACGGCTGGCGAGGATATTCTCGATGAACGCCTCTCCCAGCAATTGCCAGCACCGTGGCAGCCGCTGGATGCCGTGAGCGAAGTGTTCTTGCGCAGTGTGCGTGGCCCGCAAATCTTTCCGCAACGGCACGATCGCGCCAAGCCGAAGCCGCGGACACACGGCTGGGGCCGGACATTCGCAGCCCGCGTTAGTTGGCCGCCAGATAATGATCGAACCAGGCCCACACGGCCGGATATTCGTTCAGGATTCCGGGCCAGTACGTATGGCCCCCGCCCGGGTGCACGATCAACTGCACGCCCAGGCCCAACTCGTCATATTTTTCCTTCAAGATTCGCGACTGCTGCACGGGGACCGTAACATCCCGATCGCCATGGATCAGCAGCAGTGGCGGATCGTCCTTGCTCACCTGGTAGATCGGAGAAATCGACTTCAGTTGGCTTTCCAAGTCCGTGATTTTGCCGAAGATGTTTTCAAAGAAACCTGGGCGACGTTTTTCGACCGTGCGATATCCATCGGGCATGCCCCAGTTGACCAGGTCCGTCGGTGGAAACCAGGCCACGACGGCCTGCACTCGGCTGCTGACGCGTTCGACCGGGTCGCTCGCATCCCCTTGGCCGTCATCGCCCGTCGTGGCCACCATCAGCGCCAGGTGGCCGCCGGACGAACCGCTGGTGATCCCCAGGTGTTGCGGATCGACGTGGAACCGCTGGGCATGGAGTCGGACGAAACGGACGCTGCGGCGAATGTCTTCGATCATTTCCGGCACGAAATAACGAGGCGCGCTGCCGTGGCGCGTGAGGAAAATCGTATAGCCGCCCTGCAGCAGCCCTTGCACCCAGTGGTCCTTGAGCCGCTTCGCTTCTTGGTCCGGAACGTTCGATTTGCTCGATTTCCAACTGCCGCTCGAGACCAAGATCACGCCGATGTGTTTCCCGCCGCCTTCCGGAGTCAAAACATCGAGGGTCAACCCCATGCCGTCCTTATTTCCGTAAACGATGTCCTCGGCCATGTCATATTTCACACTCGCCACGGTATCTTCGGCGCGAGCCACCACCATCAAGCCCAGGCCGACCACGACCAGCGCCACGGAACCGGTGAGAAACGTTTTCATGCGAAGATCGTCCTTAGATAGACCCGTTGCAGGCTCAAGAAAACGGACTACGACCAGCCCACCAATTCTGGAATCGGCGAGCCTTCGTTGAGAATGGGAACGGGGCGTCCGGAGAAGTTGGGAATGGCGATTTGCGCGGCGTCGATGCCCAGATGGCGATAAACGGTTGCCAGAAAATCTCCCGTGCCCAAACGGCGCTCGACCACTTCTTCGCCCCGGGCGTCGGTGGCTCCCAGCACCTGGCCCCCGCGAATTCCGCCTCCGGCAAACAGCATCGAGTTGGCGTTGGGCCAATGATCGCGCCCCGGCTGGACCCGGCCGCTGCCACTATCGGCCGCGGTACTGATGCGCGGCGTGCGACCAAATTCGCCGGTCACGATGACCATCACTTTTTTATCCAGGCCGCGCTCGTAAATGTCCTCGATCAGCGTGGTCACGGCCTGGTCGAAAACCGGAGCACGGAACTTGATCGCCTCGAATACGTGATGATTGACCGCGTGGTCGTCCCAGTTGCTCACGCGACCGCACAACGGCCCGTCAAACACCGTGGTAATCAATTCCACGCCCGCTTCGACCAATCGGCGAGCCATCAGGCACTGCTGGCCCCAGGCATTGCGGCCATAGCGGTCACGCAGCGGCGCGGGCTCTCGCGTCAAATCAAACGCCAGGCGCGTTTCCGGGCTGGTCAACATGTTGGCCGCTTGCAGCTCGAAGGCGTCGAGGGCTTGCATCGTGCCGAGCTGGTCCAAATTGCGGCGCAGGCGATCCAAACTTTTACGCAAACCGATGCGCTCCTGCAACCGTCGGGTTTCCTGCTCGCTGCGCAGCGCGATGTTCGGTATCTCGAACTGCGGGCTACTCGGATCGCCATGCACGCGAAACGGCTCATAGCCGGCGCCCAAATAAGCCGGGCCCGCGATGATGAAGTTGTCGTAGTTGTGGATGCCGTTGACGCCCACATAGTTGGGAATCGTGCGGGTCGGATCGGCACGAAGATAGTTGGCCACGCACATGAAATCGGGAAACTCCGGCCTGAGCTTGTCCAGCGGGGTCGGGTCGCCGCTGAGCATTTGCAACGAACCTGCCGGATGGCCGCCGCCGGTGTGGGCCATCGACCGCACGATGGTGAACTTGTCGGCGATCTGGGCATGCCGCGGCAGCAGTTCGCAAATCTGCAATCCTGGCACGCGCGTCGAAATCGGCCGGTAAGGCCCGCGATATTCGCTGCTGGCCAGGGGCTTGGGATCGTACGTCTCCAAGTGGCTGGCCCCGCCACGCAGCCAAACCAGGATCAACGCCTTGCGCTCGCCCGTGACGGCGCCGGCTTGAGCCCTCAAGCGAATCAAGTCGGTGAGGCTCAGGCTCCCCAAACCGGCCAGGCCCAGGCGCAGGAATTCGCGGCGGCTGGTCGCACACGACCGGGATGCATTTTGCGACGGTTTCATGGCGGGTCTGGCGAGGGCGGAGAGGGCATTCGTGTTGACGCACCGCGGCGCGGGCCACCCGATCATTATGATGTCTCGAGGGCCGCCTGAATACATTACTTGGCCGTCGAACAGAAATAAATCAGCGCGGCAGCCGACAAAACGAGCGAGTTTCAGTCGGCCCGGCAACCCGTTGCGGATCCACACCGGCATGGTTTCCCACAAGCGCGCGGAGAATTCGCGCTAAGCTTGGCAACCCTTGGCGCGTGCAAACGCGGACGTGCTTGCGGCGGTTCACTCGGGGCGCTGTTGCACCGATGATTCATCCGCCGTGCGCGATTCTTGCGGAGGATCCGTCGCCGACAGAAGCCGCAACAAAGAGCCCCGTTGTTCCTCGGTGAGGACAGCCAGTCCACGTCGGCCGAGTGGAATCTCCGAGTCGTGGGCCGCCGGCGGCCGGGAACTGCCAAGGTCGCCGAAGACCGATTCGGTTGCCGTCGTTCGATAGTCGTCGAATATCTGGTTCAATTCCTGGAGTTGCTCCCGGCTAAGCGCCAGCAGCTTGCTGGACTCCGGCTTCAGGAGGAATTCGGGCCGCGACAGAAGCCACATCAAAGAGCTCCGTTGTTCCTCGGTAAAGACCGCCAGACCGCGGCGACCGAGTTGAATGTCGGGGTCGTGGGCGTTAGACGGCGACCGAGTGCCCGGGTCGGACAAGAGTGCTTCCTTGGAGGTCGTTCGATAGTCGTCGAAAATCTGCCGCAATTGCTGGAGTTGTTCCGGTTTCAGCGCTAGCAGCTTCGTGACCTCCGGCTTCAAGAGGGATTCGGGCCGTGACGACCGAATGACTTGTTGAGGCATCGCCCCTTTCGCTCGAGCATGCGCAGGCGGCTCGGCCGGTTGGAACGCGGCTGGCGGTGTCTCCTTACCCGCAGGGCTAAAGAAACGCGAGCGGGAATTCTCCGTTTTAGGACCTGAGTGGGCGGCCTTCTCGCGGACCAGCAAATCCTCCGGGACGTAATTCTCCAGCGCCCACATCAGAGCGATGGCGGCCAAAGGTGCCATGATGATCAGGCCCGCAACGCTAGTCAGCGGGCGAACGACGTAAACGAGACAATGAATGATGGTCTTGAAGGTCGCCTGTGGGAGCGCCGCCGGCTGCGGAGGGTCGATTTCCCAGGCGTCGAGCTCGTTCAGTCGCATCAGGCCGAGCCGCGTTCGCGTCGTGGAGACCGGGTCTTCAGATTCCTCCGTTGCGATGGATTCTTGGAGGCGAAAGTTCATCACCCGGACTTTCGTCCAGGCCGACGCGACCTGCACCAATATCTGTTGGCCGATGTAACACTCGAGGGTCCCATCGAACACGACCGCAAAGCCCTTGGCCGACTCATCGACGATTTCAACAGCGACTTCTCGTTCGCCTATTCTCAAACGCCCATTTCGGCGCGGACCGCTGACGGAACAGCGGTAGGAATCGCGTTGTTCGTGGGGCGGATGAATGCCTGGCTGGGATGGATTCATGTTAGGGGCGAGTCTGTTGGGCAACTCAAAAGCTTCACCGCTTGCGGCTAACTTTCGACGGTGGCCGGGGACATACCGCGATCCCAAGCCTTTTCGCCGATCGCCGCAAGGAACACAGTAGCCTCTATCCAAGGATAGTTCACACAAGCCACCCTCCGCCGCTATTTTGGGCATGTGCGTGGCCATTCGACCACTGAAAGAAGATACGGTTTTGGTACCCGCCGCTACCGAAAATGCTTGGAAAAACGGGCCATCATTCGCAAGGTCTTACCGTTGCACCCAAGCGGTCTCGCGGAAAACTCGCGATAAGCACTGCGATGGTTCGCGTCGGCAAGCAAAAAAACAAGGGGGGTTCCGAAATCCGCGAATTCCTTCCGCCACGATTTGACATCGACGCCGCGTGACCTAGGGTTCCTTCAACAACTAATAGGGGGCACTCACGGGCCACCGGCCCGCCCGTATGTTCTGTTTCTCTGTGCCGCCCAAGTGAATTCACTTCGACACATGAGGCGTCTGTACGGTGTTCTTTCCCGCTCAATACCCAGCGCGGCGCTCAGCAATGAATCCACCGTTTCAAGAGAGGCGGAGCCCCAGTTTTCGCAGTCGGCATCGCGGCCGCCGCGCCGGCTGCCGGAAAGCTGCGGCGGCGGTCGAATTCGCGGTCGTCGCGCCACTTCTGTTTTTGCTCATCATTATTCCAATAATCGAATTTGGCCGTGGCTTTATGGTCATGGAAATGTTGACCAACGCGGCCCGCAGTGGCTGCCGGGTGGGTGTCCTGCCTGGCAACTCAAATACCAATGTCACGGCTGCCGTCAACAATTCTTTGACCAGCGTCTCCGGCGCAACGACCACGGTGGCAGTCAACGGCGTAACCGCCAATTGCAGCACAGGCAACCCCGGCGATTCGATCACCGTGACGGTGACCACACCGTACAGCAGCGTCTCGTGGATTCCGGGCAGTTTCCTGTCGAGCAAAACCCTGAGCGGCTCGCAGACGATGCGCCACGAATAACTGGAATCAAGAATTACGTTTCATGAATCTTCGGGTCTGTCCCATCGAATAACTTATCTTAAGGCATCAAATGAAGAAGCAACGACCGAAAACCCGCCGGGCCGCCATAGCGGTGCTTGTCGCGATCTTAATGGTGCCATTCTTAGCAATGGTCGCATTCTCCGTTGACATGGGATACATTCTGCGAACCAAGACCGAACTTCAGAACGCTGCTGACGCGGCGGCCTTGGCCGGCGCCGCCAAGATGGTTGAGCCGAGTTTTAATGGCCTAATGAACCAAAACACCGTGGCCGGTACGATGATAACCAACGCGCGCTCGGAGGCGCAGAAATTCGCCGGCTTGAGTTCTGCCGGCAATAAAACCCTCACTCTGCCGGGCGCCGATGTCGTCATCGGGTACATGGCGAGTCCTGGCAATCAGCAGTCAACCCTGAGTGCTTGGTCGGCTGGCACCCCGCCGCCGAATTCCATTCAGGTCCTGATGCGGCGCGACGCCACGGCTAACACGCCGGTGAACTTGTTCTTTGCCCGAGTGTTGGGAATCTCGTCTTGGAGCGGAACGGCGTCGGCGACCGCATCGTACATGGCTGGCTCAAACGTTACCGGTTTCAAGAGCGCCGGCCCAAATGGAAAACTGTTGCCGATCGCCGTTGACGTGACCTACTGGAATACTTTTCTCGCCACAGGTAAGTCGCCGGATGGCACACTGACCGACGCCTACTCCTTCAACGGGACGAATACCGTATCCAGCGGCAGCGACAATATCCCTGAATTCAACGACACCTATCCGAACAAAAACTCGCCGGGCAACTTCGGACTGGTGGACATCGGGCCCCCCTCGAATGCCGACCCGACGTTCGCTAGCTGGATCGATTCTGGTCCCACGCAGGCGGATCTCAGCTATTTTGGGGCCAATGGATTGCAAGCCACCCCCAGCGCGCCGGCCACGATGAAGGGTGGGCCGGGGCTGAAAAGCAGCTTGGATTCCAATTTGGCAAACGCTGTCGGGGAGCCTCGCGTGATACCGTTGTTTTCTTCGTTTACAGGACAGGGGAGTAACACGGAATATACCATCGTGGGATTCGCGGGCATCACGATCGTGTCATGCACGGGCAACGGCAAGAATATTCAAGTCATCATTGAGCCGGCCGTCGTGACCGATAGCACGGCAACCACGGGATCCGGCAGCGGAAGTAACTTTGTCTACCAGACCTACCCGCTTTCGTTAACGCGATAACTCGCATGGCGCCGGTGTAGTTCAACTAACATTCCGCCAAGGAATGGTGCCCAGGCCCCGCAATTTCAGCGGGGCCTTGGCATGCGCGTCAGGCATGACATGGCTGCAAATACATCACTGGCGTTCAAGAACTCGTCTCTGCTCCATCGCCCAAACTTCAACTCTCCGGACGCAGTGACCTGCACCGCTACTTCTGGCCCGCGGCTGCGAGATTCCTGAAGCCCAATGGTTACCTTGACTTCCTGACCTCGTCTTCCTTGTTCGATGTCGAATACGGCTTTTCTCTCATAATTCCACAATCACGCCGAATCCGGCTAATCCCAGTTCCGCCGCGCTCGGCGCGCCCGTCTCGGTCACGGTCTCCGTCCCGTTTCTCAACGTCAGTTGGCTCCCTTCGCCACTCTACTTGGGCGGGAAAACCCTGAGATTTACCGCCACGATGCGACGCGAGACGCTGCACTAGCAGCGCGTCCTCTCAAACGATGGCTCCACCGGGCTTGCCTTCCCAGGCCGTTGGGCAACAATGAGACGAGTGCCCGGCTCTCCCGGCAGGCCAACTCCGCGATTCGGCACCCGGCAGGGGGTCGTTTCGTGCCCGGCGCGGCTTGTGGCCGGCGTTCGGCGCCGACTAGTAAACGGGCCGATTCTCGATATATTTGACCCACTGGGATGGAGATCGCCGGGTATATCTCTCTCGAAATCGCAACGTCCCCGACCATTCAAGGAATCGTTTTCATGCCTTCCGTGCTCGAGTTCGTTCCGCTTCGTCCTTTTTCGGTCGTCGACGTTGAGATCGCGATCCTCGCGGCCGGAACCGGTTTCGAAACGCGGAGCAGTTTGGAAACCGGTTCGAGCGATGACATTCGCGCCATCGACGAAGAGGAAGATCCCGACGAGATTGAAGAAACCATCGAGGAACCCGTCGTACCGCCAATCGAGCACGTCGATGATTTCGACGACGACGACTTCGACGATGACTTCGACGACGACTTCGAGGAGGAATCCGACGACGACGACGAGTTCAGCACCGAATCCGGCGAAGACGAACTGGACGACGATGAGGACGACGACGACTTCGACGAGGACGACTGATCGACCCGCCCGGCGACTGGAACTGGCCAAGGCAGCGGGCTCGGCCGCCGGGGTCCAGATAGTCGGGGACCCGTAGTGGGTAACCCTCCCGCCACCGATCCGCCGGAGTTTTTGTTCGCCACCTGCCAGGTCGGGGCCGAGCGCGCGCTAAAATCCGAAATCGCTCGCCTCTGGCCGGTCTTTCATTTCGCCTTTTCGCGACCCGGCTTCCTGACCTTCAAGTTGCCCGGCGGGCACGACTTGCCCGAGGGTTTTGATCTCCACTCGGTGTTCGCCCGCGCGTATGGCTTTTCGCTGGGCAACGCGACCACGGCGACCTCCGACGAGCGTGCCGCCCTAGTCTGGCGGATCGTCGGCGACCGGCCCTATGAGGCGCTACACGTTTGGCAGCGCGACATGGCGCCCTGTGGATTCCGCGGGTTCGAGCCCCACGTCACGCCCGCGGCCGTCGAGGCCGAAGCCGCGATCCGCGAGCATCGGCCCGAGGCTTTCGCCGCCGCGCCACTGGCGCGCATCGCCCAGCCAGGCCAACGCGTCTTGGATTGCGTTCTCGTGGAGCCGCACCAGTGGTGGATCGGAACCCATCGCGCCGCCAATGGCGAATCGTGCTTTCCCGGCGGCTTGCGCGAGATGGTGTTGCCGCCGGAGGCCGTCTCGCGCGCGTATCTGAAAATGGAAGAGGCGCTGGCCTGGTCCGGTTTTCCGATTGCAGCCGGCCAGCGCGCGGTCGAGATCGGTTGCGCGCCAGGCGGCGCCAGCCAAGCCCTGTTGGCGCACAACTTGCGCGTGATCGGCATCGACCCGGCGCAAGTCGATCCGCGCGTGCTTGCCCATCCGCGATTCAAGCACGTTCAGAAACGCGGAGCCGACGTGCCGCGGCGCGCGTTTAGCCATGTCACCTGGCTGGCCGCCGATATGAACGTCGCCCCGCAAACCACGCTCGACACGGTCGAGGCCATCGTCACGCACCCCGAGGTCAACATCCGCGGCCTGCTGCTGACGCTGAAGCTTCTGGACTGGGAACTGGCCGACCACATTCCTGAATATCTCCAGCGGATTCGCGGCTGGGGTTATGCCCACGTGCGGGCCAAACAATTGGCTCATAACCGGCAAGACATTTGCGTCGCCGCGCGTCGTCGCAAGCCCCGCGCGGGCGTCGCCCGCGAGCCAGGCACGAGTTAGCCGGCCCTACCCAATTCCGCGCTTCAAATTCTTGCTTTTGGCTCCCCAAGCTTTTACACTGACAGGATTCATACCCCACGTTGGTAGTGCTTTTCGTGGATGAGGCCAGCATGCCATTTCACGCTCCTGCGATGCCGAGGAAGAGTCTGTCGATCGGCGTGACGGTTTGGCTTTCCATGGCTCCATTGGCGTCGGCCGAGGATCTGGTCGAGCTGATCGCCAAAGTCGAACATTCCGTGGTACGCATCGACACGGTCGACTCCGAGGGCGGCGGAACGGGCAGCGGAGTCATCGTCGATGATCGTGGTGGGATTCTCACGAACTTCCACGTCATTAACGGAGCCACCGAGGCAGTCGTCAGCCTTCGTAATGGAAAACTACGCAAAGCGATAGGCTACATCGCGATCGACTCAAGCCACGATCTGGCGCTCATCAAGACGGACCCGCTGGACGAGCCGTCGGCCATCAAACTCGCTGCCGAAATGCCCAAGGTGGGAGAACGAGTCGCCGCGTTCGGCAATCCCAGGGGCTTTTCGTTCTCGACGTCCGAAGGCATCGTTTCGTCGATTCGCAAGGGGACGGAGATCATCGAATCGATCGGTCGAGAAGCTTACAGCTTTTTAGGCTATGCGACGGATGCAACTTGGATTCAAACGACGGCTCCGATCTCTCCCGGCAACAGCGGCGGCCCGCTGGTTACGATGAAGGGCGAACTCGTCGGACTCAACACCTGGACTCGAACCGACGGCCAGAACCTCAACTTTGCGATCAGTCTCCTCGATATCCGGCGGATGTTGGAAGGCAAGTCGTACGACACCGCCCCCCATCACTTTGCCGATATGCCGCAACATCGTGGAAAGCCAGTTCCGGCAGCTCCCGGTCGGCCTGGGCGCCCCGCGGAATTCAAGCTCGAGCTGCCGACAGGCCGGGTATTTACCTATTCGGTCTTTGAAACGTCCTTGGAAGGCATCAGCCGGAATTCAAGCTCGAACCGTGA
>JBGQKM010000131.1:0-15589 GCA_041499515.1 Planctomycetia bacterium
TACCGCAAATTGGAAAGCTATGGAGTGCTGGGCGAACCACAAGTCGGCAATGCAGGCGATTGAAGGCCTTGTTCACAGCACCGGGCAAGCCATTCTGAGCCGTTGTGTCAGAAAGAGGCGCTTGCAACCGGCCTTTTTCGTGATTTTGACCGGAATCGTGAGCAGTGTTGCTTGGCACGATGGTTGCACAAATGCGGGAAGTCGTGATTTCGTCCACCGGCGAACCAAGGAGGCATTGCCGTGCTCGTGCTGACCAGGAAACAGGGCGAAGCAATCATCATCGGCGACCAGATCAAAATCAACGTGCTGACATTACGAGGTCGACGAGTGAGCCTCGGCGTCGACGCGCCGGCTGCCGTGCGCGTCGTCCGCACGGAAATTGCCGAAAAGCGTGCCCCCCATGTCGATTCCGCCAATGCACCGCAAGCCAAGGCAACCGACAGTGAATCAACATCTACGAAGGAAATGAATCCGATGTCCGACGAACGAAACGATCTGTCAGGCCTCGCTGTTGCGTGCGCTTCTCCGAAAGACTCGATCGCGGTGCGAACGCGGGAAACGGAATTGCCCAGGCAGTCCACGCGCGGCGCTCAGTCGGTGCTGTTGGCCGAAGACGACGAAGAAATGCGGGCCGTGCTGGCGATGCATCTTCGTCGGGGCGGTTACGCGGTGACCGAATGTCGCAATGGCGTCGAGCTGGTCGATCACTTGGAAGCATACTTGCAAGATGCCGACGGGGGCGAACGATTCGATTTGATCATCTCCGACATCCGCATGCCGGGCGTTTTTGGGCTGACCGTGGCCGAGGGCGCCGTCGCTTGCCGAGACTTTCCACCGATCATCTTGATCACGGCGTTCGGCGATGCCGAGACTCATGCCACCGCCCGCCGCTGTGCCGTCCGAGCGATCTTCGACAAACCCTTCGCGATCTCGGAATTTCTGAGCAAAGTCCGCGAGGTCACGGCCTGATCACCCTGGTTTGATCCTGCCCGC
This sequence comes from Planctomycetia bacterium, assembly GCA_041499515.1. GTDB lineage: Bacteria > Planctomycetota > Planctomycetia > Pirellulales > PALSA-1355 > PALSA-1355. The sequence continues at coordinate 994 of JBGQKM010000131.1, forward strand.
AGATGCGGCCGGTCGTTCGTGGATCCCCCCGGGTCCATGGCGTCTCCCGTGACTTCCATCGCCTCAGAAGTTCCGCCGTCAACGAGCGCCAAAGCCAGAAACGGAAAACGGTTACGGCATAGCGCAGCGCGGCGACTTCCCTTTCACCGCGTGTTTGATGCCGTGCTGGTCTTGGCACAATTCGCGCTGGAACGTATGATTCGCAGCCCCAAGCCGGGCACTGGAGGGCTTGCTAGCATGGCGAAGGGCCCCTCCAGGCTTCTCCACAACCCAGCGGTGATTCCATGTCGCGTTCGCAAAAACTGGCGTTGCCCCGGGTCTTGGACCTGCCGCTGGCGGTCGCCGCCGTCTTGACCGTCGTGTTCTACTTGGGCGTCACGCACCCGTCGATGAAGAGTACGCTGCTCTACCGGTACACGACCGAGCACGTGGTCGAATACGTGATCGTCGGCTTTTTCATCTGGGGGCTGACCGACGCGGTGTTTCGCGTGCTGACGTTTCCGCGGGAAATTTTGGCACTGCGTCAAGATTGGCTTCCACGCCGGACGGGGCGTGAGAGCGTGTCGCACGCCGCGGCCCTTGGCGCGCAAATGCAAAAAAAGCAAGCCTGGCTCCTGGAGTCCAGGATCGGCCAGCGCTTGATGCAAGCCTTGGTCCATCTTCAGGAAAAAGGCTCGGCCGATGGATTTGCCGACTATCTGCGCGCGCTATCGGATCAGGACTACGAAAAAACCCAGACCAATTTCGGCCTGATCCGTTTCATTTGCTGGGTCACGCCGATGTTTGGCTTTCTGGGCACGGTGGTGCATTTCGGCACGGCCTTGGGCGGGCAGACGGCCGGCGAGATCGGCGACCGGCTGCCGACGGTGGTCGCGGAGATGGGCACGGCGTTCAATACGACCACCGTGGCGCTGACCGCCGCGACGACGATGATGTTCTGCCTGTTTCTCTGCGAACGCACCGAGCGCGGCATCGTCGGCGCGATCGATCAAAAGACCGAACGCGAATTGCTCAATCGTTTCGAAGTCACCGACGCCAACCTGACGCCATTTCTGACGGCCGTTCAATCGGCCAGCCAGACGACGCTCCAAACCATCCAGGCGGCCACCGACCGCCAGTTGGAGACCTGGGCCAATGCCCTGCAAACGCTGCAGCGGCAGACCGAAAAACAACAGCAATGGCAAGCCCAGGTGTGGGTCGAAGCGCTGGAGACGCTCGAACAGAAGTTTGCGGCCAACGACGCCGAGCGCGAGAAGCGGCTCGTGCGGCTGCTGGACGCCATGGAGACGCAACGCCAGGAACACCAGGGCCAGGTGCGGTCGACCGTCCAGGAGGTGTCTGGCTTGAAGGCCGATTTCGCGCGACTGATCGGCGAGCTGGTCGGCATCACTCAGGACGAAGGCGAGCTGATCAAGCTGCAGGCCACGCTGGCCGATAATCTGCGGCTGCTGCGCGAGACCCAGCAGATCGACCAGGCGCTGCATGGATTGACCGCGGCCATCCACCTGCTCACGGCGCGCGGCCAGCCCTCGCCGACGAAAGAGCTTCGCGCGGCCTAGAGCCTGCTCGACCAGAACGCCACAAGGATCCAGACGCTCAGCGATCCGCCTGGCCCACGGCTGAGCTGGAATCGGATCAACGCCGTGGACCGTGTCCCCCTTGACGGCTATTTGGGCAGGATTTAGACTGTCGCAAGTCGTTCGATGGTGGTAAGTTAGTCGCTTTGCGCCCCGGTGGACGCCGGCCCAGGCAGGGCCCCGCTGATTGCTCCGACACCCCTTGCGGTCCGAGGTCGGGCGTTTTGCTAATCGTTGGTCAGGAACAACTTACGCTACGGCGTCCCATCTTGCCTGGGCCGCTTGCGAGGATATATTTTTGTCGCCGGCAAGACGTTTTTTGGATCCGGGCCAGTCCGCGCGCCCGATGTTCGGTCGCGGCGGGCAGCAAATTACCCGTGGCCAGTGTGTTCCCGGGTTGGGAGAGATCTGATGGTGGAAGCTGTGGAGTCCGATGTGAAGCAGATTGTTTTGGACGGCGGTCCGTTTGGGCCGCATGAAATCCAGCAAATCGTCAACGCCGTGGCGGAGGATTTTTCGCAGTATCGCTCCTTGCGCGATGCGATCGCCGAGTTGGAAATGCGCGAGGACCGCAGTCCGGCCGCGGCCGTGCGTCTGGGCGTGTGCTATTTTCTGCTCGGGCGGTACTCGGCCGCCGTGCAGACGTTGAAGGCCGGTGACGGCGGTGCGCTTGCGCATTTTTACCTTGCAAAGTGTTATTTCGCGCTTACTCAATATCACGATGCGATCAACAGCTACGCGTCGGCGGCCAAGGCCGGCTACAACTCCGATGATTCGATGCTGGGCCGCGCCGAAGCGCAACGCATGTCGGGCGATGGCCACACCGCGCTCCAAACGCTCGACGCGCTGTCCGGCGCGGTGGAGCAAACGGCCGAATACCTCTATCAGCGCGGCGCCACGATCTCGGCCCTGGGGGGCAGCCCGAGTGAAGTCGTGGCATTGTTCGAGCGGGCCGTCGAGGCCGATCCGAATCATGCCGGCGCCCTGTTTGGCCTGGCCAAAGAGAATGATCGCCGCGGCAACGACGAGATCGCGCTGGATTTGTACGAGCGCTCCACGGCCCAATTCCCGACGTTCGTCGGCGCGCTGTTGAACCTGGGAGTGCTGTACGAAGATCGCCAGCAATACGACCGGGCCCAGCAGTGCTATCATCGCATCTTGGAGCAGTATCCAAATCTCGCGCGGGCCAGGCTGTTTTTGAAAGACGCGCAAGCCTCGGGCGACATGTTCTACGACGAGGACGCGCAGCGCAAACGCGATCGGGCCAGCCAGGTGTTGGGCGTTCCGGTCAGCGACTTCGAACTTTCGGTCCGCAGTCGCAATTGCCTGCAAAAGATGGGCATCCTGACCTTGGGCGACCTGGCCCGCTGCACCGAACCGGACCTGCTGGCCAGCAAGAACTTTGGCGAGACGTCGCTGGTCGAGATTCGCGAGATGTTGGCCTCCAAGGGACTCTCGCTGGGCCAGCTTGCCACGACCAAAGCCGAGCCCGAGCCGGTTTTCGAGCCGGAGTTCATGTCGCCGGACGAACAGGCGATGCTGGATCGCCCGATCGCGGACTTGAACCTGTCGGTCCGTGCCCGCAAGTGCATGATCCGCCTGGGCCTGAACACGATCGGCGAACTGGTTCGCCGCACGGGCGACGATTTGTTGGAGTGCAAGAACTTCGGCGTCACGAGCCTCAACGAAGTGCGCGAGAAACTGCAACTGCAAAGCTTGAAACTGCGGGGCGATTGATCCGCGCGTTCGACTTCCTCGAAGTACTCGACGGGCCGGTTTCGCACCGGCCCGTTGGCTATCACGGCCGAGGTCGCCTCGGTTGCCTGGCCCGGTTCGCGACGGCCCGAGGCTGAACCGCAAGCGGTTTCGAAACGCCGTTTGCAACGGCCCCGGTTGGGCTTTGTCCGTTGGTCTCAAGATTTTTTTGTCGGCTGAAGCGGACTCACGGCATCGATGCAGGGCGATTTTTTCTCTTTCGAGCTCCACGCCACCGATCCACGCAGCGCCGCGCGCGCCAGCACGTTTCACACACCGCACGGCGCCGTCGAAATGCCGGCCTTCATGCCGGTCGGCACGCAAGGCACGGTGAAAGGATTGACCGTCGACTCGCTGCGGGCCACCGGCGCGCAGATGATCCTGGGCAATACCTATCACTTGGCGCTGCGGCCGGGTGAAGCGGTGGTCGAGGCGCTCGGTGGCTTGCATGCGTTCTGCGGCTGGAACGGCCCAATCTTGACCGACAGCGGCGGATTCCAGATTTTCAGCCTGGCGAAAAACGCCCAGATCACCGAGGACAAGGCCGTCTTTCGCTCGCACCTCGACGGCAATCTATTCGAGCTGTCGCCGGAGCGGGCCGTGGCCATTCAGGAAGCGCTGGGCAGCGACGTGGCGATGGTCTTGGATCACGTGGTGGCGCTGCCGAACGACGAGCAAGTCGTCCGCGACGCGACCGACCGCAGCGTCCGCTGGGCCCGCCGTTGCCGCGAGGCGCAAACCCGTGGTGATCAAGCGTTGTTTGCCATCGTGCAGGGGGGCGTCGATCCGCGGTTGCGCGTCGAGTGCGCCCAGCAATTGGCCGAGATGGATTTTCTCGGCTATGCCATTGGTGGCCTGAGCGTGGGCGAATCGCCGGAGGAAATGTACCGAATCCTGGAGGCCACCGTGCCAGCCCTGCCCGTGGGGCGTCCGCGCTATCTGATGGGAGTCGGGCGGCCGCAGGATCTGCTCGAGGGGATTCGCCGCGGCATCGACCTGTTCGATTGCGTGATGCCAACGCGTAACGGCCGCAATGCCCTGGCGTTTACCGACGCGGGTCCGATCCGCCTGCGCAATTTGCAATACGAGCGCGACCCGCGGCCGCTCGAGGCCGAGTGTCCTTGTCCGGCCTGTCGCCATAGCCGTGGCTACTTGCGTCACCTGTTCATGGCCGGCGAGATGCTTGGCCCGATGCTCGTCTCGGCGCACAACCTGACGTACTATCAACGGTTGATGCATGACGCCCGACAGGCGATTTGGCGCGGCGAATTCCAGGAACTGGCCGACGGCAAGCTGCGCGGCTGGGGAGAAGCGGGTCGGTGAGTCATTTCCAGCGGTGCCGGTGCCCTTGTCCCTTGGGAGGTATCACTTTAAGATACGGCGAGGCATCGGGACGGCGGCTAATCCCCTACTTGACGCCTTGGGCCGTGGGGACATGCCGGGGCGCGATTTTTTGGGCGGGCCGGTAGACGGCGGTTTTCTTTCGGGCCGTGTCGAAATCTTTTTTGGACGCCGGTTCCCTTTTGGCCGGCGGCTTCTTGAGCACGAGCAAGCGACGAGACTTACCTTGGAAACCTTAACGCATTTGAGTTTGTTGTCGGCGCAAGTGGCGCAGGCCAACCCGGCGAATCCCGCCGAACCGGTCGGACCGCAACTGGGGAGTTTTCTGGTGCCGATCGTGGCGGCGATCGCGCTGTATTACTTTTTGATTATTCGTCCCGAGCGGCGCAAGCAGTCGGCTCACAAAGCGCAGATCGACAGTCTGAAAAAGAACGACCGCGTGGTGACGATCGGCGGCCTGTATGGCGTGGTGATGAGCGTCCAACGCGACGCCGACGAAGTGACGCTCAAGGTCGACGAGGCAACCAACACAAAAATCCGCGTCACATTCGGCGCGATCGCTCGCGTGGTAGGCGGCGAGTCTGCCAGCGAGAAGACAGCATAACTTAGGCGCGAAGGACCTCTGCTCATGGCTTGGTATCCGAATCTTCCCTGCATCCTCGCTCAGGCCGCGGCCGAGGCGCCGGACAACGAGTTGTCGGTGGCTTTGAAGTTGATCCTGGCTCTGGCCGTGGTCGTCGGTTCGTTCGCTGGCGGCACGATGATCGCCCGCGCGCTGCGCATGCCGGATTACGGGTTCAAGATCGGCCTGGTTCTGTTCACGTTGCTGGCCGCCGTCGTGGTCAACATCGCCGGCTGGCCGCCGAAGCGCGGCATCGACTTAAGCGGCGGCGTGGTGCTGATCTACGAAGTCGACAAGGGCCTTTCGACTCCTTCGTGGATGCCGACGGCCGTGGCGCGGATCAACGAGGAGCTCAACAAGGAGGGCGGCGAAAAGCTGGAAGCCCGGCCCATCAGCTCCGATCAGATCGAAATCGGAGTGCCCGAAGGTGTCGACGTGGCGCGGGTGGAAAAAACGATGCTCGAGCTGCGCGCGACCACCGGGATCGTGCTGCGCAACACCGGCAAGAGCAGCGGAGACGGCAAGACGGTGCTGGTCTATCGGATCGACCCGCAGCAGGAAAAATTTGTCGACATGAAGAAGTTGATCACCGCCGTCGGCAAGCGTATCAACCCCAGCGGCGTCAAGGAATTGACGATCCGTCAATATGGCGCCGAGCAGTTGGAAGTCATTATTCCGGAAATCGAAGAGCGTGAAGTCGATCAAATAAAAATGCGGATCAGCACCAGCGGTCTGCTGGAATTCCGCATCGTCGCCAACCAGAACGACGACCGTGACATCATCAAGGCCGCACAAAAAACCCCCGGGCGCGAAGTGTACATCGGCGGCAAATTGGTGGGTCGCTGGGTCAAGGCCGGACCCGATCTGCGTCAGCCAGACGCCACGTATCGCGACTCGCCCGGCGGCGGACGCGAAATCCTGGTGCGCAACGATCCGTTCGACGTCGATGGCCGCTATCTGACGCGCGCTTCGCAGGGCTACGACGGACCCCATCTGGCCGTCAATTTTTCTTTCAACGCCGAAGGGGGCGATAAATTCGGACAATTGACCAGCCGCAACCTGCCCGACACGGCGGTCAGTCCGCCGTTTTTTCGTTGCCTGGGCATCATCCTGGATAACGTCATGCTCTCGGCGCCGACCATCCGCAGCGCGATCCACGGCGACGGCCAGATCACGGGCGATAGTTTCACGCCGGAGTACGTCGATTTTCTGGTCGGCGTGCTCAATGCCGGCAGCTTGCCCGCCACGCTCCGCCCCGAGCCGATCAGCCAACAGCGGATCAGTTCGCAGTTGGGCGACGACACGATCCGCAAGGGCACGTCGTCGATCGTCATTTCGACGGTGGCCATTTTGGTGTTCATGGCCGTTTATTACCGCTTCTGCGGACTGGTGGCCAATTTGGCGGTAGTTCTCAATATCGTGGTGACCGTGGCCCTGATGATTTTGATCAAGGCCGCCTTTACGCTGCCCGGCCTGGCCGGCCTGGTGCTGACCGTGGGCATGGCGGTGGATGCCAACGTGCTGATTTACGAGCGGATGCGCGAAGAAACCGAACGCGGGGCGTCGCTGCGGATGGCGATCCGCAACGGGTTTTCCCGGGCCATGGCGACGATTATCGACTCGCACGTGACGACGCTGATTTCCGGGGCCGTGCTGTACATGGTCGGCACCGATCAAATCAAGGGTTTTGCCGTGACGTTGATTATCGGCTTGCTGATGAGTCTGTTTACGGCCGTCTATGTCGCTCGGGTGATGTTCGACATCGCCGAGAAGAAGGGCTGGCTGACACGGCTGAAGATGATGCACGTGATCGGTCACACGGATATCGACTTTATCCGCTGGCGCGGCCCGGCCATCGCGGCCTCGGTGGCCGTGATCGTGATTGGTTTTATCGCCACCGCGATTCGCGGGGCCGGGATATTGGATATCGACTTTACCGGCGGCTCGTCGGTGCAACTGCTGTTCGCCGAGGGCAAGTCGCACGGCATCGCAGAGGTGCGCAAAGCCGTCGAGCCGCTCGAGGACGTGGCGGTCAGCAGCGTGGGCGAGAACAACCGCGAGTTCAAAGTCGACACGTCGGAACGGGACATCAAAAAGGTGCAAGCATTCTTGCAGGAAACCTTCGCTGGCTCGTTGCAGACTTACAGCATGAGTTTTGCCACGCCAAGCGTGATCGAGCCGACGCCCAGCGAGTCGAGCAAAGCCGCCGAAGGGGCAAAGCCCCAGGCCGACGCGAAACCGGCGGCCGAGCCCGCATCGAAACCGGCGGACGATGCGAAGCCGGCACCAGCCGAGGGCGCGCCCAAGGCGCCTGAGTCCGAAAAACCAGACGCGCCCAAGTCGGGGGCGAGCCTCCCGCGGAGTCCGCGCGCGATTCAGTTGGCCTCGGTCGGCAGCCAGCAAGCCCTGGCCGCGCTGATGCTGGCCCAGGATGAGCCGGCCAGCGAGGACACGAAGCCCGCAGCCGGGACGAATGTCGAGCCGCCCGCGGCCGAGAGCGCCAAACAGCCTGCGGCCGACGATCAGCCGCAACCGCCCGCGGCGGAGACGCCGGCGGGCGAGAATGACGGCACGATGGTCGGCGGCACGCGCGTCGAGTTGACCTTTCAGCAAGAGATCAGCTACGCGCCTCTGCGAGAGATGATTCAGAAGGAGCTCAAGGCCATGCAACTGCGTGACGTGGCCTTCGAGTTGCATAATCCGAAATACCAGGCCGGCAGCGACGCGCGCTATGACCAGTGGACGCTGGAGACGACCCTCAAGCCGGAGCCGACCACGGCCTTGTTGAACAACATCAAAGAGCTTATGGCTGGCACGCCCGTGTTTCCATCGTCGAATCAGATTGGCGGCAAGGTGGCCGGCGACACGCAGTTGATGGCCCTCTATGCGCTCTTGGCCAGCATGGCCATCATCGTGATTTATATTTGGATCCGGTTTCAGAACGTGATCTTCGGCCTGGCCGCCGTGTTGGCCCTGGTGCACGACGTTTTCATCACGACCGGTTTCCTGGCGATGAGCTATTATTTGTCGCCCTACTTGGGCTTCATGCTGGTCGATCCGTTCAAGATCAGCCTGGCCGTCATGGCGGCCCTGTTGACGATCGTCGGTTTTTCGATCAACGATACGATCGTCGTATTCGATCGCATCCGCGAAGTCCGGGGCAAGAGCCCCGATCTGAGCGAAGACATGATCAACCGCAGCGTCAACCAGACTCTCAGTCGCACGCTGCTCACCTCGGGCACGGTGCTCATCGCCAGCGTGATCCTGTATTTCGTGGGCGGGGCAGGCATCCACGCCTTTGCCTACTCGATGGTGGTCGGGGTCATCGCCGGCACTTACAGCTCGGTGTACATCGCGGCTCCCGTGCTGTTGTGGCTGAAGAAGCCCCCGGCGACGGCGGCCAAACGCAACGGCGCCGTCACGGCCGGCTCGGCCGCGCAAAAGTAGTCTGGGGGCGTCAGCCCGTTTTCTCGGTCCACGAAGCCTTTGCGCGATGTCGATACGCCCGGCGGCTTTGCGCCCTAGCAATGGCGTGGCTTCTCGGCTTAATCGCTCCTGTCGGCACCAGCCCACCGTGGTTGGGCCAAAGGCCTCGAAAGAGGCCAACTCGGCTGTAAACGCCGTGTCTTTCCGACCGATAAGTGAGATGTCGTGATCCGCGCCTGTTGGATTCTTTTGCCGATGAAAACCCCAGAGGACCGAGGATGCCCGTGAGAAAAAAACTTGTGGTCGCGCTGTCGGTATTGGTAACCGGCGCGAGTGCGGCCTATTTTTTTCGCAAGGATGCGTCCCTGAAGTTTTTTCGGCAAGAGGCCTCTCTGGAGAATCCATTTCACGACCGCGTGGCGCACCGGGTGGTGGCCGACATGGGTTGGGCGAAGAACCTGCGCGCCTCGCAGGGGAACGCCGGACCTCGACCCCGCCAGGCGCTGCGAGTTCCGGCGGTCACCACCGCCGCGATCTCGGAGCCCAAGGGCCAGGCTTCCGACGCTCAGCCGACGTTTCATAAACTGTCGAATCCGGTCGGCGCGCTTTTAGAACCGATCGAGGGCGTCGTGCCCGAGGCCGCGGAGCCCGAGAGGACAGGCGCGGCGGATGTCACTGCCGGCGGCGGTTATTCCAGCGGCCCGACGCAAACACATCAGATCGCCGATGGCGATACGCTCTCGAAACTCGCCAGCCGCTACCTGGGGCGCGGGGACCGGTATCTGGAGATTTACGAACTGAACCGCGACGTGCTGGCCAGCCCGGACTTGTTGCCGATCGGCGCGGTGCTCAAGATTCCGCCGCGGCAGAGCCCGACGTCGGCCAAAGCCTCGCGTGATTTCCAGGCCCGGCCGTCCGAATTGCAGCTCGAACCGCCGCTGCCGATGGTGCCGCTGACGAACAGCGGCCCGCGGACCTCGCGGTAGGGAAGTCCTGCCTGGGCGACCGCCAGGCTATTCGAGCGGATTCTTGCGCTCGCTCCACGGCATGGCCGGCTTGACCAGACGCAACTCGATGAATCTCAAGATCATCTCGTCGACGTGCATGCTCTTTTCATTGAGCAACCGCGTGCTCTGCAGGCTGGTCTGCGGCGTTCTCAGCCACAGCGTCTGCTTATCGGGCGTGGCCGGCGCGGGATGATACCTCTCCAGCGCGGTGTACAGCCGCCGGGCTTCCTGCACCATTTTGCTGTTGCCTTTGCCGGCGATAATCATGAAGGATATGTCGCTGCGCACATTTTCTTGCGCCACGGCTTCCTGAATCCGCAAACCCTTGAAGCTCCACTCGGGAGAGATCAGCACCACGGCCTTCACGTCCTCTCCTTGTTTGCCGGTGTTGAGCATCGGCCAGCTCCAGTCGCGGGCGGCCCAATTGATGGCCACGACGGCGCCCATTTCGACACCGACCAGGCCGAGCTTTTCGATGTTCAGTTCGCCGGCATTGTTGCGGGCCATCAGGTAGGCCTTGATCGTCTCCAAGTCGCCCCCCGGGTCGACCATCGCCAGACAATCGGCGGCGCGTAGTTCAATGGGCCGATCAGTCAGACGCGTGCTGTCGCCGTGTCCGCGCAGATCGGGCGCGATGACGGCGTGTCCGGCACGTTGCAGTTTGAGCGCGAGTTCTTCGAGATCGCCCCGATTTCCCTTCGAGGCGTGCAGCAGGATCACCGGGACGGCGTTCTTGCCCAGCTTGCTCGGATAATAGGTCGCCGCCAAGGCAATGCCATCGCCGGTTTTCAGTGTGAGCTCTTCGGGCGGCGCGACTTTATCTTTTTCGTCGGCTGCCGCAGGGCAATGACCGGCGAAAGCCACCAGGGCGGCCAGCACCACGATCGCGATCGCCGCGTGCATGGAATGGACCGATCGCCGTAGCGGGTTTGGCCGGCAGATGATGCGTCGTCGGAACATCGCGAAACCCTGGATAGACTGGCCGCCGCGAAAGAACTTCGCGGTGTCGAGCGGTCGATAACCTCAACGTCCATCGTAATTGCCGGCCGAGCCAACCGTCAACGCGCCGCCGATAACCCCTGCCGGCTGGACGGGCCAGAGCGGGAATTTCCGCGAAATGAGGCCCATGAGCGGCCCGACCGGTTCGGCGTGCGCTGCAAACTTCGCGGCCATGGGCATCAACAGCAACCCGCCGTGGCGGAAGATGGCGATATGAAAGTCGGCGCGAAGCAAACTGCGAATCCATCAATCTTCGCTCATTCCGGCAATATTTTTGGCGTCCCGGCACGATTCAGATAATTGGTGGAACATGCGCGCGTCGGCCGGTTGCGCCGGCGATGGGCTAGGTAGGTCGCGGCGGACCGCCGTTGCGTGCCCAGTGCGGGCAGCCGACAATGGAGTGGTCCGGCCCGCACGGCATCGCGCCATCTGGCGGGGCTGGCGGGCAGGATTGCAGGGATTATTTCCGAAGACGGCAGACCTCGGGCGGCACTTTACCGTGAACGTCTTTTCTCGCCTCCGGCTATGGTGGCAAACGCGCCAGCGGGTCGACGATTCGCCCTGGGACGGCGACACGCCGGCCTGGTTGGTCAGCCTGCTGGTCCACCTGGGCATTCTGGTGTCGCTGACGCTGATCGCCACGGTCGTGCCCGGGCACAGGGACATTCTCACTTTGTTGTCCGGTCCCACGACGCCCGAAGACCCGTTGACGACTTCCGAGGAATTGAGCTCGGCGGAGATTTCGCCGGGGGTGGTTGGCTCGGCGAGTTCGGGCCAGTCGGAGGCGATGATGACCGCGGCGCCGACGTTGGCCATGACGGCGGCCTTGCCGGGACAGATCGAAGTGGCCGAGCCCTCGCCGGTGACCCCGCGGGTGGTGATCCAAGACGAGATTCGTGTGGCGACCGGACTTCGTTTTTCGGAAAACTTGACGATCAAAGGCGCTGCCGGGGTGGGCGCCACCGGCGCGGTGGGCGCGGTGGACCGCATTACCCAAGAGATCATGCTGTCGCTCGAAGAGCGGCGCACGCTGGTGGTGTGGCTGTTCGATCAGTCGGGCAGCCTGGAACGGCAGCGTGCGGAAATCATCCAGCGTTTCGATCGGATCTACGAGGAACTGGGCGTGATCGAAGCCAGCGGAAATCCGGCCTTCAAGAAACACGAAAACAAGCCGCTGCTGAGCTCGGTCGTCGCCTTTGGACAAGCCATCGCCTTTTTGACTCCCAAGCCGACCGACAACGTCGAGGAAATCAAATCGGCGGTGACCGGCATGAAGACGGATGAAAGCGGGATCGAGCGGACCTTTCAGGCGGTCTACGAATCGGCCGAGCGCTATCGCTCGTTTCGCACGCAAGAGCCGCGTCGCAACGTGATGTTTGTCATCTTCACCGACGAAGTGGGAGACGACGAGACGGACCTCGATCGCACGGTGGCCATTTGCCGCCGCTTCGAAATTCCGGTGTACTGCGTGGGCGTGCCGGCCCCCTTCGGCCGCCGCGAGGCGCTGATCAAATACGTCGACCCGGATCCTAAATACGATCAAACCCCGCAATGGGTCAGCGTGCGGCAAGGCCCGGAGTCATTCTTGCCCGAGCTGGTCAAGATCGGCTCGGAAGGAAGCGAGGAGCCGATGGATTCGGGGTTTGGCCCGTATAGTTTAACGCGTCTCTGTTATGAGACCGGCGGCATTTTTTTTGCCGTGCATCCCAACCGCGACGCCGAGCACACCATCAGCCGTCGCGACACCGCGGTGCTGTCGGCCCAATTGAGCCACTTTTTTGATCCGGAGATCATGCGGACCTATCGACCGGATTATGTCTCGATCAAGGAATACCAGAAGCTGCTGGCCGAGAACAAAGCCCGGGCGGCACTGGTGCAGGCGGCGCAAATGTCGTGGGTCACGCCCATGGAGCGGCCGCAGCTTGTGTTTCCGAAAGTGAGCGATGCGGCATTCGCCGGCAGTCTGACCAAGGCCCAGCAGGCCGCGGCGATTTTGGAGCCGAAGATCAACCAGCTTTACGAGACGCTCAGGCAGGGTGAAAAAGACCGGCCGCGTTTGACCAAACCGCGCTGGCAAGCCGGCTACGATCTGTCGATGGGCCGCGTGCTGGCCCTCAAGGTGCGTACCGAAAGCTACAACGCCATGCTAGCCAAGGCCAAACAAGGCATGCGATTTCAGGATTCCAAGAGCGACACCTGGCTCTTGGCGCCGGCCGACGAAATCAGCGTGGGCAGCACCTTGGAAAAGCAAGCCGAACAGGCCAAGACCTACCTGGAACGCGTGCTGCACGAGCATCCCCAGACGCCTTGGGCCCTGCTGGCCGAAAAAGATCTCAAAGAGCCGCTGGGGTGGACCTGGAAGGAATCGCACACGGGAGTCAACGCCGCGCGGCAAGTAGCCGCCAATGGCAACAACAAGCGTCGTCCGCCGCAAGATGACAAGGCCCGCTCGATTCCCCGGCCCGTCAGGCGCCCACCGCCAAAGCTGTAGCGCTATCCCTGCCAGCCGTGCCCCGGTGCGGCATTCTTAACTCGGCCCCGTGTCAACCGTCGACGGCGAACCGTTTAGTTGAGCGCCGTGCTGTCGCTGGCAAAATCCACGGTGGAATCGTGGTCGTAGAAGTATTGCGCGATCTGTCGGGCCAGATGATTGACGAACTGACGGCGAAATTCGGCCTCGGGCTTTTCGCTGGCAGGAATCGCCGCGTTTGGCGGATAGATGGCTTGTGGCAGATTCCGCTCGAACACGGGCTCCCGGCCCTGCGCCACGTTGTATACGAGGATTTTCAGGTTGGCCTTGCCCTGGTAGAGAGTCTGTCCTTGAAAGAGACTGAACTCCTCAAGGTCCAGCCCGACCACCATGTCGGCGCCCAATGCCTTGCCGATATCGGAATACTCTTCCCAGTTGTTTTCGTCGGCCCACTCGAAGACTTCGCGCTGGTCGATGAGTTTGATTTTTGGGATGTGCTTTTCCAGCATGATGCCCACTTGCTTGGCCAGGTCGCGCGAGACACTCGAGTCGCGAAAATGCAACGACGTGACGGGCCGGCAAACCACGGCCACGCGTTTGCCCTTGAGACCATCGAAGTCGGCATGCGTGTTCGTGCCCTGCAAGACATACATGGCCGTGGCCATCAGATTGCAGCCACTGGAAATCGTCAAACCGGAGACCGCCGAAACCAGCGCCAAGAACAGGCAGACGGGCTGCTTAGCCAAGCGATCCATCGCGTTTCCTCACTCATCCATGTTGAGGTTCGGCCGGCACTCAAGTGCCGGATCATGACTTACGAACGTGTTTGCGCATCGGGCTGATCCAGCGCGTTTTTTGGAACGCGATTCGATGTATGGCGCTTCATGACATCCACAAGCGAATCATCCATTCGAACAAAACCAGCCCCGTCAGCACCATGGCCAGTCCGGCAATCGTCGTTTCGCCGGGCCGCCAGGCCAGTTGCCTTCCTCGCGCCGCGACGATCAAGGCCCCGGGGGCCACGACCAGCGACAACACCGCCAGCAAGGTCCCGGCCGCGTTGGCTCGCAGGGCATCCGACAACCGGCCCTGGGTCAAATGGGCCCAGGAGGTCGTCATGCCACATGCAGGACAGCGCTTTCCAAACACGGCCAAGAACGAACAGGGCGGCAAACCGAGTTGCTCGTGCGTTCCCCAGCCACGCGGGTCGGGCCGCAATTGGCTTGCCAGCAGCAAAGCCGCCAACAATCCGACTCCCACGATGGCCGCGAAGAAACGTGAGCGGCGGGAGAGCTCGGCCGATTTGGATCCCGTAACTGAAGTCACGCGTTGGTACACGAAAGGGACGCGGAGCATAGCGGGGCGGAAAGCGGCGTGCAAGACCGCTTCTCCTCGGGAA
>JBGQKM010000132.1:0-15510 GCA_041499515.1 Planctomycetia bacterium
GACAAAAAATGGCAGCACGTGAAACGGGGCGTGCCGATTCTGGTTGAGGTCGGCCCGCGCGATATCGCGGGCGACACGCTGATGCCCAAGCGGCGCGACGAAGCAGGGGGCGAGAAAAAGCCGGCCATCGCGCGCGGCGAATTCGTGGCTCGCGTTGGCGGCGAGCTGGCCGCCATGCAAAAGAAACTCTTCGACCGCGCGCTGGCCCATCGCACGGCCAATACGCGGACCATCACCAAGCTCGACGAGTTCGAGGCCTACTTCACGCCTCAAAACGCCGAGAAGCCCGAGATGCACGGCGGCTTTGCCATCTGCCACGTGGTCGAGGGCCCGCAGACCGATGCGATCCTGGGAAAACTCAAAGTCACGATCCGCTGCATCCCGGTGGCCGACACCCCCGGCTTCGAGCAACCGCAGCCCGGAGTCTGCATCTTCACCGGCCAACCGACGACCCACCGCGCCCTATTCGCCAAAGCCTATTAGGAGAACAAAAAGGGGTCGGGAGTCTTTTTTGAAAAGACTCCCGACCCCTTTTCGAGATGGGCGAGATTAGCGAGCCGGAACTTGTGCTGCTCGTGCTGGCGGCGTTCAGCCGTTATCCGGCGGCGCTCGATTGGGCGCTGGAGCGGGCCGCCACGGCCTGGGGGCCGGCGGCGCTGGCGAGTGAGCGGTTTGCCTTCGTGGAAACGGACTACTATGAGCCGACGATGGGGCCGGGGATCGAAAAATGCTTTTGGGCCTTCGGGCGGCTGATCGATCCGGGCCGGCTGGTCGAGCTGAAATTGCAGACAAACGCCTGGGAGACCGAGTATGCTGAATGGGGAGGGCATGCCGAGCCGCGCCCGCTGAACCTGGACCCGGGCTACCTCACGCCGGCCAAGTTGGTGTTGGCTTCCACCAAAGACCATGCCCATCGCCTCTACCTGTCGCGTGGTATCTATGCCGAGGTGACGTTGTTCTATAAAGACCGCCAGTGGCAGCATCGGGATTGGACGTTTCCCGACTATCGCCGCGCGGATTATCAGCAGTTTTTTAGCGCGTGCCGCGACGATCTGCGTCGCCGCCAGCGCCAGGAGCGTCAGCGATGAACTGGTTGGTCGCTTGTGCCGCGGCGCCGGCCCTGGTGGTTTCCTGCGCGGCGGCTTTCGTGTTGCGAAAGTTGGCGCACCGCTGGGGGCTGGTCGACGCGCCGGGAGTTCGCAAAGTGCACGCGGTTCCCACTCCCTTCGGCGGCGGGCTGGCGATCTGGGCCGGCGTGGTTCTGCCGCTGGCCGCGGCGCAAGTGGCGCTGCCCATGTGGGCCAGCGCCTATCACCACGATCCGGCCGGCTTCCGGCAGGAGATCGCGCGCTTGGGTCCCTGGGCCACGGAGGTGGCTGAGTTTGTCGAGCCGCACCTGGCGGGCCTGATCGAACGATCGGCCGATCTGTGGTTTTTTCTGGCGGCCGGCAGCGTGCTGATGGTGCTGGGATTGGCCGACGACGCGCGCAAACTCGATTGGCGATTTCGCCTGGCGATCGAATTGCTGGTCGCCGCGGCGGTGGTGTTCGGGCGCGGCTGGTCGCTGACGTTGTTCATCGACTGGCCGCTGGCGACCAACATCATCAGCGTGCTGTGGATCGTGGGGCTGATCAATTCGTTCAACATGCTCGACAACATGGACGGCCTGTCGGCCGGAGTGGCGGCGATCGCGGCGACGCTGTTGGCCGCGGTGATGCTGCTGACGCCCGATCCGACGTCGCACCAGCCGCAGTTGTTCGTGGCCGGGTTTTTGTTCACGCTGGTCGGCGCGCTGGTGGGTTTTCTGTTTCACAACCGGCCGCCGGCGCGGATTTTCATGGGCGACGCGGGCAGTTATTTTGTCGGGTTCTGCCTGGCCGTGATGACCATTCTGGCCACGTTCACCGGCAACGGATTGCCGCGGCACGCGATCCTGGCCCCTTTGTGCGTGTTGGCCGTGCCGCTCTATGATACGTTGAGCGTGGTTTGCATTCGCCTTCGCGCCGGCCGCAGCCCCTTCGAAGGGGACACGAACCATTTTTCGCACCGCCTGGTGGCGTTGGGACTGACGAAAGCCCAGGCCGTGCTGACGATCTATTTGACCACGGCGGCCTGCGGCCTGGGCGCGCTGTTGCTGCACCAGGTGAACGTCGCCGGAGCGGTGGTCGTGGTGCTCGTGATCGTGTGTCTGTTGAGCGTGATCGCGATTCTGGAAACAACCGCCCGCCGCAAAATACAACCGTAACCGCCCGGCGATGCGCATCGACCGACACGACCGGAAGGGTTCATGAAGTCACAAGCCAAGAAGGGCGGCGCGAAACGAGCCAGGCCGGCGGCTGCACGAAGCCTGCCGGAAGCGCTGCGGCCCTGGCTGCTGGCCGGCCTCATG
Source organism: Planctomycetia bacterium (assembly GCA_041499515.1). Taxonomy (GTDB): domain Bacteria; phylum Planctomycetota; class Planctomycetia; order Pirellulales; family PALSA-1355; genus PALSA-1355. The sequence goes on from JBGQKM010000132.1 coordinate 2,390, forward strand.
GCGTTGTGCGTGGCGCGGCCCTTGTTGCCCAGCGAAGGGGTCTCGTGGCTCGGCGACGGGCAACCCTTTATCATGCTGGCGCTCATTCTGACCGCCGGATATTTGCTGGCCGTGGCGATCCACGGCCAGTTCACGCAACGCTTCAATCTGGTGGATGCCTTCGTGGCGGCGTTGGTCGCGCTGTGCGTCACCAGCGCGCTTATGGGGGCGTCGTCCGGCAATCCGCGGATGTCATTGAACATGCTCTGGGAATGGGCCGGCCTGGGCCTGGTCTATTTTTTCGCGCGGCAACTGGTGCGCACGGCGCAAGAAGCCCGCGGGCTGGTGGCCGTGATGTTCGCCCTGGCCGTCGTGCTCTCGGCCTTCGGCTATTACCAGGTGTTCGTCGGTCTGCCGGCCGATCGGGCGGCGTACGCCGCAAACCCCGACGAGGTGCTGCGCAGCCTGGGCCATTGGTATCCGGCGGGCTCGCCCGAGCGGCAGCTCTTCGAGAATCGCTTGCAAAGCACCGAGCCGCTGGCCACGTTCGCGCTGACCAACAGCCTGGCCGGTTTTCTGGCGCCGTGGCTCGTCGTGGCATTGGGCATTGGCGGAAGCATGCTCGCGGTGCAGCGAAGTGCCACAGAGCCGCAGCCGACTAGCGCGATGGGAATGGCGCGGATCGTGGCCTTCGCCTTGTCGGTCCTGGCGGTGGCCGGTTGTTTCGTGCTCACCAAGAGCCGCAGCGGGTACGTGGCGCTGGCCGTGGGGATCGCGCTCGTGCCGGTCGCGCTTGGGGCGGGGCGGCGGATGCTCAACTGGCGTTTTGCACTCTTTGCCGCCGGGACCCTGTTGATGCTGGTGGGCGGCGCCGTGGCGATCAAGGGTCTGGACGCCAAAGTCCTCACCGAGGCGTCCAAGTCGCTGGAGTATCGGCTGGAGTATTGGCAAGCCACGTTGGGAATGATCGGCGACTATCCTTTGCTGGGCGTCGGCCCAGGCAATTTCCAGGATTTCTACACGCAATACAAATTGCCGCAAGCCAGCGAAGAGATTCGCGATCCCCACAACTTCCTGTTGGAAGTTTGGGCCACCAGCGGAACGTTTGCGCTAGTGGCGCTGTGCCTCGTGCTGATCGCCTTTGCCCGCTCGACGTGGCGGCTGCCGACATCGACCCAGGCCGCTGGCGCCGATGAGCGCGAGCCAGGCGCGCGAAGCGGCAACGTGAAATTCATGGCGGCCGGCGGGGTCGTGGGATTGGCGTTGGCGTTTTTGATCGGCCCGCTGTTTGGACACGTTTTGTCCGAGGGCCAGTTCGCCGGCGCGCTGCTCTTGGGTGGCGGTGTGGTGGCGATCCTGTGGCCGTGGATCCTTGAGGGCAATTTGCCGCCGCGAATCCCCGCGTTGGGAGTGCTGGTTTTGTCGATCCACTGGTTGGCCGCAGGGGGGATCGCTTTTCCGGGGGTGGCCGGAACATTCTGGCTGCTTCTGGCGCTGGGAGTTCGCCGGGACAACGAGAAGCCCGTTGAGCATCCAGCCGGGGCGAGCAAGCTTGTCTTGCGGATGATTCCGATCGCGGCTCTGGGCCTGGTCTCGGCGGCCACTGCGGCCTGCTATTATTCGGCCTACGGTCCGGTCCTGCATTTTCACGCGGCCATGTCGCAAGCTTACGAAGTGCGGCACCCGGCGGCTCGCCTGATCGCATTCATGGACGCGGCGGCCGCCGACCCGCTGGCGCCGGAACCGTGGCTGGCGATGGCCGAACTCGAGTTGGAACAACTGAAAAAAAATCCCACCTCGGAGGCGGTCCACCGACGGTTCGTGGACGCGACGACGCGCGCCATGGATTTGCAACCGCAATCGAGCGCCACCTGGCGGCAAATTGGCCAGTGGTACATCGAACTCTACGCGGCGAATCACGATCCTCGAGCGGCGGACACGGGGCTGGAATGTCTGCGCGGTGCGGTGCGAATGTATCCTCGTTTGGCCACGTTGCGCGGCGAATTTGCCTTGGCCCTGGAATTGACCGGTCGCGCGGATGCCGCCCGACACCACGCCGAAGAAGCCCTCGAGCTCAGCCGCCAAACTCCACACGCCGACAAGAAGTTGCCCGCCGAGCTCGAGAGCCGACTGGAAACCCTGGTAGCCGAGCCACGTTGACCGTTTTGGCGCGTGCGATTCAAGATTGTTTGCTAGAATGGCAAGTGTGGAGTGGCAGGATTGTCCGGTTTTGAGCCGAATCGAGGCCCGATGAAAGCTGTCTACGTCGCGATCGCGAGTGCTCTGCTGGGCGCCGTTGTGGGGGCCGGCATCAGTTGGGCCAATTTTTCCGGCACGCCGCCGGCGCTTTGGCCCGCGCTGAACACCGCAGCCAACAGCGGCCAGCCCGGAACCGGGCCGAAGCTCGTGGTCGATAACCCAATGTACGATTTCGGGCCGGTGGAACGCGACACGACGGTTCGCCACGTCTTTCGTTTCACGAACATCGGCCAGGCTACGTTGACGCTCAAAGCCGGCGCCACGACGTGCCCCAAGTGCACGATCAGCGCGTTGAGTCGGACGCAAGTGCCTCCCGGCGAATCGTCCGACGTCACGGTCGAATATCTCACCAGCTACGTGAAGCCGCGATTTCGCCAAACGGTGACCGTTTTGACCAACGATCCCAACCAGGGGCGCGTCGAATTGAACATCTTCGGCTCGGTCACCACGAAATTCCGCACATTGCCAGAACAACTCGTGCTGAGCAAGATCTCGGCGAACGAAACCCGCACGGCCGAAATCAAGATCTACTGCTATTGGTCTGACGACGTGAGAGTCGTGGGGCACGCCTTCAACGACCCCGAGACGGCCTCGTATTTCGAGGTCCAAAGCCAGGCCATCCCGCCAGAAGAACTGACTGATGACAAGGCCAAAAGCGGCTGTCGCGTCGAATTGACGATCAAACCGGGCTTGCCTCTGGGGCCGATTCGACAGACAATCCGCCTCGAACTTCAATGGAGCGGCGACGAGGAGAAAACCAAGCTCGAAGTGCCCATCGAGGGCGTCGTGGTGAGCGACGTTTCGATTGTTGGGCCGGGCTGGAACGACCGCCTCGGCAGACTCTCGCTCGGCACCGTCAAGAGAGCCGCCGGGACGACCCGAAACGTGTTCCTGCTGTTCCGCGGCAAGCATCGCCACGAAGCGACGGTCGAACCGGTCAAGGTCGACCCCGAATGGTTGAAAGTCACCGTGGGCAAGCCGACCGAGTTGAACGACTCCGTGATCCAAATTCCTATATCGATCGAAATCCCTCGCGGCCGGCCGCCGGCCCTTTATCTGGGTTCCGAACAAGAAAAGTATGCAGACATCACCCTGGGAGTCAAAAACGTCCCCCAGATCAACGAAATTCACATGGACGTGCAGTTCGTCATCGAATAACGATTTCCAAACAAAACCGACGATAACATTCGCTGACCCAGCGACGCGGTTTTGCTGGGGTTCACGAGTGGCAATCGTGCGACCCTGTTTTATTCGCCGTGCCGGATTGGCGGCCGGCTCAAGCTTTGGGACGGAGCCAACCATGACGAACCACGCTCGGCGGTGTGTGGCCGGATTCCTGATGATGCTCTGCGGCCTTTTGGCCGCGGGCTGTGGATCCGACGATTCGCCGGCGACGCAGGCCGTAGTTGTCGACGACGGCGCCGGCACGCACGGATTTTCAACTACCGCCGATAGCGGCCTGCGAACCGTGGCCTACGTGGAAGAATCGGCGCGGCCGGATTCATCGACAACCGCATCGAAGTTCGACCCGATCGAGGTCAACGGCAAGTTTTTCGAGGGCTGGAAAAAGCCAAAGCTGGCGCTGGTCATCAGCGGCGTCCAGGATGGATATCTGGAGCCGTGCGGTTGCGCGGGGCTGGAAAACCAGAAGGGAGGAATGAGCCGGCGTCAGACTTTTCTCAATCAACTGCGCAAGCAGGGTTGGCCGGTGGCCGCGGTTGACGTGGGCGGATTGGTGCATCGTTTCGGCAAGCAGGCCGAAATCAAGTTTGGCATCGCCGCCGAAGCGCTGAAGAAGATGCACTATAGCGCCGTCGGTTTCGGGCCCAACGATTTGCGGCTATCGGCCGGAGAAATCGTGGCCGCCGTGGCCGGCGCCGATCCCAAGGACACCATTTTCGTGTCGGCCAACGTCAACCTGTTCGACCTCACGCCCAAGGTGCGCATCGTCGAAGCCGGCGGCCTGAAGCTGGGCATCACTTCGGTGCTGGGCGCCGAATATCAGCAGCAGGTCAATAATGCGGAAGTCGTGATCTCACCGGCCGCCGAGGCGCTTGCGCAAGTGATGGGCCAATTGAAAGGCTGTGACGTGCGAATTCTGCTGGCGCACGCCACGACCGAAGAATCGAAAGCCCTGGCCAAGCAGTTTCCCGCCTTCGATCTGGTCGTCACGGCCGACGGGGCCGATACTCCCAAGCCGCAGCCCGACAAAATCGCCGGCTCCAAGGCCCGTCTGATCGAGGTGGGCCACAAAGGCATGTACGTGGTCGTGGCCGGGTTTTACGACGATCCGAAGCAGCCGCTGCGCTTTCAGCGCGTCGCGCTCGACTCGCGATTTTCCGATTCGAACGAGATGAAACAACTCATGGCCGTGTACCAGGATCAATTGCAACAGCTCGGCTGGGACGGCCTGGGGTTGAAACGCGCCCTGCACCCACGCGCTCGCAAGGGCGACAAGCTGGCCGGAGTGTTTACCTCGGCGGCCAATTGCAAGCCGTGCCACGCCGAGGCCTGGGAGGTGTGGAGCAAGAGCAAGCACGCGCATGCCACCGATTCGCTGACCAAGGCCGATCCACCGCGCCAGTTCGACCCCGAGTGCATCAGTTGCCACGCCACGGGCTGGAACCCCAGCGAGTTTTTCCCCTTCGTCAGCGGCTTCGAGAGCCTGCAAAAGACGCCCCAGCTAGCCGGCAATTCGTGTGACAATTGTCACGGCCCCGGCGCGGCCCACGTGGCCGCCGAAAAAGGAAACAACCAAGCCCAGCGCGCCGCTCAGCGCGAAGCGCTCAAATTGACCATCGAATCGGCCCGCGAAAACGTGTGCGTCAAATGCCATGACGTCGACAACAGTCCCGAGTTCCACAAGGCGGACAACTTCGAGAAGCACTACTGGCCCGAGGTCGAGCACTAGCCCTGGATTTCCGCCATGGCTTCTTGCGGAATATTGAAATTCGCCGAGACGCTTTGCACGTCGTCGTGATCGTCGAGTTTTTCCATCAGCTTGAGCACCTTGCGGGCCGTTTCGACGTCGAGGTCGATCGTCGAATTGGGAATCCGCGTGATCTCGTTCACCTCGGGCACGATGCCCTTGGCCGTCAGCCCGGTGCCGACTTCGGCGAACACGCTGGGGTCGCAGGTGATTTCGAACTTGTCGTCGACCCGCTTGACGTCGTCGGCCCCGAGTTCCAGAGCGTATTCCAACAGCGTGTCTTCGTCGATTTTGTCGGCCGGCACGAGGAACAGGCCCTTGCGCTCGAACATCCAGGCGACGCAGCCGGTGGCGCCCAGTTTGCCGTCGGTGACTTCGAAGATTTTGCGGATCTCGCCGGCCGTGCGGTTGCGATTGTCGGTCAGGATTTCGCACAGCACGGCCACGCCCCCGGCGCCGTAGCCTTCGTACAGCACTTCGTCGAGGTTGCCGCCGTCCAATTCGCCGGTGCCGCGCTTGATGGCCCGCAGAATGTTGTCCTTGGGCACGCTGACCGCCTTGGCGGCGTCGATGGCGTAGCGCAATTTCAGATTCATGTCGACGTCGCCGCCGCCGGCCTTGGCCGCCACGATGATGGCCTTGGACAATTTGCTCCATTGTTTGCCGCGCTTGTTGTCGACCAGGGCTTTTTTATGCGCGATGTTGGCCCAATGCGAATGACCTGCCATAGGCTCTCTCTAACTCTCTCGAAGTTCAGTGACTCGCGTTCTATTTTTTGCCAGCCCGGGCTCTCGTGTGGCCGTCGGGCGCGTCGGGGGCCGCTATTTGGCGACCGGGGCCGTTTGAGCTCGGGCTATTTTTTCACGGGTTTGTTTGACTTTCTCGGCGTCCGAGTGTTTTTCGAATGACTCGGCCGCGCGGTTCCACGATTCGACGGCCGCAGGCGCGTCGCCGGCTTGAAGCTGCGCCTCGGCCAAATGGTCGAGAATCAGCCCGTCAGGTTCGTCTACGGCCGCCGCCACTTTGAGTTCGGCGATCGCCTCGGGATATCTTCCCAATCGGAACAGCACCCAGCCCAGGCTGTCGCGATAGGCCATGTTCTTCGGTTCGTGGGCCACGGCGACCTGGATCATTTGCATGGCCCTTTGCAGGTGTTTGCCGGCGTCGGCCCACAGATATCCCAAGTCGTTCAGCGCGCCAGTGTCCTCGGGAAACTCGTCGAGCACCTGTTCGAGCCACTCTTCGGACTCCGCCATTTTGCCGTCGAGCACGCAGATATTCGAGAGCACTAGCCGGGCATCGCGCATCACTTCGCGGACTTCCGGCGAGTCGTATGTTTTGTCGAATTTCTCCAGCAGCGCCAGGTAGCTTTGCCGGGCCGCCTCATGGCGTTTTCCATGGTATTGGATCCAAGCGATACGGCTCTCGAAGCGGGGCGAGTCCTTTTGCAATTCCGTCGCCTTGCGGGCCGCCTCGATCGCCTCGTCGGTGCTGCCGCTCATTTCCAGCGCGCCGGCCAGGTAGAAGTGCAGGGTGGGATTATTCTGGGGCAGGACGTTCTCCTGCAGGCCACGCTGAAAGACTTTGATGGCCTCAGCATATTGATTGGCCATGAACAGTTCCAAGCCCCAGGCGACCAGGGCTTCGGACGGTTTTGCCTTTTCGGCTTTCAGCGCCAGGTCGAAGAACGTGTTTGCGGCCGCGAAATCCTTTCGTTCGATCGCCATGAAACCGGCGGCCAGTCGTTGGCCGTAGGGAACTTTGTCCGGTTCGCTCTCAAGCTGCCGCCGCGCGGCGGCGACCACGGCCGCGGAAAGTTCGGCGTCATTCACGACGGCCTTGCCGGCATCGCCCAGCGGAGCCAGCGTGCCGGTGCGGCCAACGGCGTCGCCCATCGTTACGAGCAATTTGGCGGCATCTTTTTGTTGGCGGTAGATTTCCAACAGCCCTTGGTAGGCTTCCAGCGGGGGCCGCTCCTTGCGGTGTTCCAACAGCCCGCTATAAATCGGCTCGGCCTTGTCGAGTTGGCCGGCCTGGCGATAGCGTTGTGCCAGAAAGTACGCCAGCGGCACGTTGTCGGGGTCGGCGGCGTGGAATTTTTCCAGCCGCGCCGTGAGGCCGTCCTGCTGGCCAATTTCTCCCAGGGCATCGGCCATCGCCTGATAGGGTCCGGTGCCCTGGCTGGAGAAATGTTTTTCGCAATAGGTTTCCAGCTTGGCCAGGGCCTGGGCCGGCTGATGCTGTCTGGCGTCGACGCGGGCCAGGTTGTAAATGTGCAGGGCCTCGTCGGCCTTGGCCGCATTCGATTTTTCGAAGGCCGCCAGCGCGTCGCCGGGCCGGCCGGCCTCCAGGAAGCCTTCGCCGAAAAGCTGGTAGGTCAGTTCGACCTTGTTGAGCAGTGCCTTTTGCACGTCCGGCTCGACGCCAAATTCTTTCGGACTGTCCAGCGCCTTGGAAACCTCGGCGAAGTAATGGGCCGCCTGATCGTATTGCCTGGCGACGAAATAGAGCCGGCCCATTTCCATCCACAGCAGCACCACGTTGGCCGTCGGCTTCTCCGCCGCCGCCAGGGACAGCGACAGCGCCTTTTCGTACAACTTCAACGCCCGCTCGGTCTCGCCTTCCTCGGTCAAATAGATGGCCAGGCGCCGCAACAGCACCGGATCGGCCGGTTCGTGTTCGGCCATGATCAGCGCATAGCGCACGGCTTCGGCCTGCCGATCGAGGTTGAAAGCCAGGGGCACGATCTCACGCAAGGCTGCCAGGGCGTCGGGATCGAAGCGAAAGGCCCGTTCGTAGTCCCGCAGAGCTCGAGGATAGTCTTGTTTTTGTTCCGCGACGCGCCCGGCGGCAAACAGGGCCAAAGCCCGAATGCGGTCCGTATCGCGTCCGCTGCGGGGGTGGACGGGATGGAGCGACTCGACGGGGTCCTCCAGCGGCGTGGCCTGTTCGGCCGGAGCCGGCGCGTCGGGAGACGGTTCGGCAAGCGCGCCTGAGCGGCCGCTCAGGAACAAGGCACCCAGCAGCAGACAGGTTTTCCAGTTTCGGTGCATCGCAACCTCGGCCTTGATGGATCGCTGACAAACGTAACGCATCGGCGTTTGAAGCCGAGCCCGGCTGCGTCGTGGGTCACCCGCTCGTCGGCCCCATTCCGCAGGACAGTCGCGCGGCAATGTTGACGGCTGTGTTTATCGCGGTTTGCGTTTGGCCAGTGTTTTAGCGGCTGTCTTCTTGGCGGCGGCGGCAGGTTTCTTCTTCGGTTGGGTGGCCGCTTCGGGCGCCGACGCGGCTCGCTTGACGGGGAAACTCTTGTCGGCGGACTTCTTCATGACGGCGGATTCCTTTTCCTTGACTTTTTCCTTCTTCTTGCCTTCGGTCGCGGCGGCCTTGCTGGCGAGCGGGGCTGGCGGGGCCGGAAGTTTTTTCGACGCGCGCTTTGGAAACCGCTGCTTGGCGTCCGGAGCGATCGACTGCAACAGGTCGCGCAGCGACGTCGAAAACGGGTTGGCGAAGAAATCGGCCCCGAGTTCGTGCAACAGGGCTCCAAACTCGTGCCCCTTGCTCTTGGGAATGGCCCGCTCCATGCCCGGCACGATTCCTTGTTGTGCTTCGGCTTCACCGATCACGCCCAACACAAACAGCGCGCCCAACGTACCCTTGTCGACTGGGATCGAATGGCCGCCCAGTGCGGTCTGCGTGGCGTAGGCGACAGCGAAGCTGGACACACCTTGCAGCTTTTGCAGCCGTTTCACCGCGGCGCCGATGTTTTGTTTTTTGAGATGTTCCAATTCGAACGAATAATCGGACTCGAAGACGCTCTGCAAAATGCCCTTGAACCGCGCGGCCGCTTCGCTGGGCTCCGGCAACGAGTCGAGCACTTCGGCCAGCTCTTTCACGGTGCTGACGCGGATTTCATTCCAATCGAAAAACGAATTGCGGAGCTTCGCGTAGGCTGTCTGGGCCAGGTCGTGGCGCGCGTTTTCCAGGCAACAGGCAAACAGCAACGATTCCAGCAGGGGCTGATCGCCCTTGAGCGGATTGTGTTTATAAGACCGCTTCAGCAGCTTGTGGGTCTTGGTGAGTATCGCGGCGCGGGTGGGTGTTGTCATGCCAGTCTCAGGGTCGTCACGAAAATCAAGTGAGTAAAGGAACGTCAGGAGGGCAGCGGCGCGTGCCGGTGAAAAATCTAGGTTGCCTCTTCGTCGTCGTCCGCGGAAGGCTCCTCGAATTCCGTCTCAGCCGCCGGTTGCGCGGGGAGCACGGACTGCAATATTCGGCTGATTTCAATCGACTTCTTCACCCCCAAGTCTAGCACGAACACCAGCCGGGGGGTGTAGCGGGTGTCCAGCCGCTTGGCCACCTTGCTCTGCAGGAAACCGGCCGCATTTTGCAACCCTCGCAGGCTCAATTGCTGCTGCGTGTCGTCGCCCATCACTGACACATGGATTTTGGCATGCCGCATGTCGGGCGAGACCTCCACATAGGTCACGGTCACGTCCCGGACGCGGGGATCCTTGAGGTCGGCCAGGATGGCCATGCTGACGACCTCGCGAATCGCTTCGGCGGCTTTTTGGATGCGGCGAGAAGTCATAGATTCTCTGGATCGACAGTACCGGCTTGAGCTCGACGGGCGCCGTCAGGCAACTTCGGAAGCCTGACACAACCGCCTCACGGAGAAGCGGAAAAAACCCCGCGCTTTCGTGAGAGTTCGTTAGAAGGTCCGGGCGAATTCCTCAACCTTGTAGACTTCCAGAATGTCGCCTTCCTTCAGATCGTTGAAGCCTCCCAGCTTGATGCCGCACTCCAGTCCTTCACGCACCTCGCGGGCGTCGTCCTTCTCTCGTTTGAGCGACTCCAAGGGGTAGTCGCCGAGAATCCGATTCTCGCGAATCACCCGCACCCGGGCATTGCGCTGGATGTTGCCGGCCAATACGCGGCAACCGGCAATCGTGCCCACGCGGCTGATCGTAAAGGTCCGCTGCACCAAGGCGCGGCCCAATTCGATATCGCGCCGTTCCGGTTCGAGCATGCCTTCCAAAGCCGCTTTCAAATCGGCGGTCAACTTGTAGATGATTTCGTAACGGCGAATCTGCACGCCGCGCGCGTCGGCCAACGTGCGGGCATTTTCGTCGGGCACCACGTTGAACCCGATGATGATCGCGTCGGAAGCGTCGGCCAGATGGACGTCGGCCTCGCTGATGCCGCCGACCGTGGCCTGCAACACCTTGATTTTGACTTCCGGATGCACCAGCTTCGTGAGCTCTTTCTGGATCGCCTCGATCGAGCCCCGCACGTCCGCCCGCAGAATGATGTTGAGCGTCTGGATTTCCTTCTGACCCAAACGGTCGAACAGGTTTTCCAGCGTCACGTGGACCGGACCGCCGCCCAGAGCCAGGCGCCGGCTTTGGCCTTCACGCTGCTCGGCGATGTGGCGGGCGGTGGCGATGTCGGGCAGCACGTAGAAGTGCTCGCCGGCCGCCGGAGCGACATCCAAGCCAGTGACGTTCACCGGCATCGAAGGGCCGGCTACGTCGTGCGTGACACCCACGCCGAGAGTATCGTACATCGCCTTCACACGGCCAAAGGCGGAACCGCACACCAGGGTGTCACCGATTTTCAAACTGCCGTTTTGCACGATCAACTTGGCCACCACGCCGCGGCCTTCGTGCAACTCGGCCTCCAGGCACGTGCCCGAGGCCGCCCGATGCGGGTTGGCACGATAGTCGCGCAGTTCGGCCAGCGTGAAGAGCGTTTCCAACAGATCGTCGATGCCGGTGCCGATCGTGGCGCTGGTTTTCACCACTTCGGTATCGCCGCCCCACTCGGTCGGCAGCAATTCATTGGCAGCCAATTGCTGAAAAATGCGTTGCGGGTCGATGCCCGGCAAGTCGATCTTGTTCAGCGCCACGACGATCGGCACATTGGCGGCCTTGGCGTGGCTGATGGCTTCTTCGGTTTGCGGCATGATGCCGTCGTCGGCCGCCACGACCAGTACGGCGATGTCGGTCACGTTGGCGCCGCGGGCCCGCATCTCGGTGAAGGCTTCGTGGCCGGGCGTATCGACGAACGATATCTTGCGGCCGTCCTTGTCGATTTGATACGCGCGGATGTGCTGCGTGATGCCGCCGCTTTCGCCGCTGACGACGTTGATGCCGATAATGCGATCCAGCAGAGACGTTTTGCCGTGGTCGACGTGGCCCAAAAACGTGATCACCGGCGGGCGCGGTTCCCACAGCGCAGGGTCATCCGGCTCGTGACGCAGATCGGCGAGCGTCTGTTCGGCGAAGTCGACTTCCTTCTTGAAATCCACTTCCACGCCCAGGCTCACGGCCAGCAATTCGGCCATTTCCGGCTCGATTTCCGCGTTGATGTTGCCCATGGTTCCCAAGGTCAGCATCTGCCGAAGCACTTGCTGCGCCGGAACACCGATGGCCTCCGAAAAACTGCGCACGGTGCAGGGAAGTCCCAGCGTGACTTTACTCTTGCGCGGGGCGGCGGTGTTCGTGCCGGTGCGCTTGATGACGCGGGCCGAGCGACGGCGGGGAGTCGTTTCTTCTTCGTCCGCGCCGCGGGGACGGGCGTCGCCGCCGGTGCGGCGGCGGTTGAGTTGTCGCTGCTCGCGTCCAACCAGCAAGCCGGGTTCGTCGGTCGTGCCGGGTTTGACCGGCCCGCGCCGGCCGCGAGCGACCGGCGGACCCGTCAAGTCACCGCTGATCATTTCCTTCGCACGCGACGGCCGCTCGCGGGGAGAACTCGGCTTGACCGGCATGCCGATCGTGGGCTCATCCGGCAGATCGCGGCGCTTGCCCTGATTCTTTCGCACGTGATCGATCAAGGGCTTGGTACCGCCGCTGCGGCTGGCCGCTTTGATGGCGTCGATCGGCAACCGCAAGTCGGGCTTTTGCGGCGCCGTTTCTTGGATCTCGGGAGCCACGACAGGCTGCGTCGCGGTCGGCAATGGCGCCAATTTGATCGCCATGCCGGGCTTCGCAGCGGCCGGTTTGACCACCGTCTCGCCGTTGGTCAGTTTCTTCTTCTTGCCGCGGTCGTCCAGGACGGGCATTTTTTCGACCACAGTGCCAGCCGGGGCGATATAGTCCTCGCGGCGTACCGCGCCAGGCTCAGAGGCCGCCTCGGAGATCGACGCGCGCACCTTGCCCGCTGATGCTTTGCCACCTGGGCCAGCACCGCTGATGTAGGCTTTGACTCGCTCGACTTCTTCGTCCGTGAGGCTGGCCAGTGCCGAGCCCTTGCCGGTCACGCCCGCGCTGGTGCAGATGTCGACCAGGACTTTACTGTCGAGTTTGAGTTCTTTTGCTAACGAATAGATACGAACGGGCAAATTTCAGCCCTCCCTCTCCAAGTCGCGGCCGGCTCTTGCTCGGGGGCGCGACACTTAAAAATACGTTATTTCATGAACGAGGTCTCCCTGTTTGGTCCTCATCCTTCGGCTGGAGTGGGCGGCGAAGTTGCCGCTTCCTCCGAGGAACTTCCGTCAGTGCCGGCCGGCGCTTCGCCGCTTTCCAATGCCTGAGCTTCACGCTCGGCCGCTTCGGCGGCCGCCGTGGCGGCGTCGATGCGATCCTGTTCCCGTTGCCGGCGCCGTTCCAATGCCGCGGCCTGTTCGGCCTCTTGAGCCTTGGTTTCGGCTTGCTCGACAATGGCCGAAGCTTGTGCTTCGGTCAACTCGCCCATTTCCATCAGCGAGTCGGGCTCGATGATCGAAAGATCGTCGTAGGACAAAAAGCCCTCGCCCACCAGCTTCTCACTCAAGCTTTCTTCCACCCCGTCGATCGCCGAGAACCCGGCCACCGCCCGCTCGATCGACTCGTCGAGTTCCTCGCGGGTCATGATCTCGATGTCCCAGCCGCACAATTTGCTGGCCAGCCGCACGTTTTGCCCGCGGCGGCCGATGGCCAGCGAAAGCTGATCCTCGCGAACCAGCACGATGGCC